>JBLGCB010000521.1:0-4547 GCA_047617105.1 Phenylobacterium sp.
CCTCTTACGAAACTATGGCCACTATCAACCGTGACCGTATCCACGCCCAATTGCCTGACGCAGTCGTGTTGGATGCCTTTGCTGATTTCACTCATAACGGTGATGGTATTCATCAAGATGACAAAACATCACGCAAAGCTGCTCAGCGTATTGCGCATTATATCCTTACCCATGAAGATAAGTAGCAGGTAAATTACGCCAATGATTGCATGATAGGGTCATTGGCAAAAATCTATCTTTTTTAAAATAGCTCAATTTTTATTGAGCTTTTTCGTTTTCATACTCACAATATCCTAGTCATTAAGCCCAAAAACTTGCAGGCTGATTGGTAGTTAGCTAGGCTGCATCCCCTCAAACCATTTCGCGTAAATCACCTTACATAATGACGGAAAATATTCATGATTAATAAGTTTGTTGTTACTTTAACAATGGTGTTGTTAACCTGCACTCAATTTGTTTCGGCCAACCCGACCAGCATTGGCGAGCGAATTAGTATTAACTCAACAGTATTGAATGAAGCACGAGAATTACAGGTGTTGCTGCCAGAAAGTTATCACAGTAATAGCGACGCCAATTACCCGGTGATCTATTTGATAGACGGAGATTATAATTTTCATGCGGTTTCAGGCATGTTGGATTTATTGTCCAATAAAGGTCAGTTGATTCCGGATGTGATTTTGGTGGGCATTGCCGACAAGGGGACTGATAGATATCGTCAATTTATGACCCCCGAGGGATTGACTGAAGATGGCAAGGAAACAGGCAAAGCCTCGGTGTTTTTGCGTTTTATTAAAGAAGAAGTGAAGCCTTACCTCAACATCAAATACAGAATAACGGATAACGCGACCCTCGTTGGTCACTCAATGGGTGGTTTGTTTGTGTTAAATGCATTGTTAAAATCGCCTGAGACTTTTGAGTATTATGTCTCAATCAGTCCTTCGGTGTGGGTAAACAATCATGCCATTATCAAACAAGGCAAAGAATTGATTGGCAAAAATAAACATCAGCCTGTTTCTTTGTATTTGTCACTGGGGGATGAAACTCAGATGGGCCAATATGGCTTTATCCATTTATTAGACGACAGTCAGCCGGACAATATCGATTGGCAGTTCAACCATTACCCTGATGAAAGCCATAACTCGGTGGGCATTATTTCATTGCGTAACAGTCTTAAACATCAATATAAAGACTGGTACATAAACGAAAAGGCACTGACAAAACTAAGCCAGCAAAAGCCAAGCCAGCAAAAACCAAGCCAGCAAAAAACAGCATTAGCAGATGTCATCATTGCTCATTATCAACAGCAATTGAGCCAATTTAATATCAAGCAAGCGATACCAGGGCCTAGTATCCGGGCGGTTATTCGCTCTTTTTATGGGCAGAAAAATCAAGCGGATATTCCAGCGCTCATCAGCAGAATCAAAAAAGAGTTACCCACATCAGAACAAGCTTTTATCCTAACGTATGCCAGTTATGTTGGCCATTATGACTCGCCTGCTGCGGCTTTAGCCATCTTACAAGCGAGCGAATCCCGTTTTGCCCATTCATTGGAATATATTAAAAGCATTGCGGGTCAGTACCAAAAGCTCAATAAGCGCCAGAAGGCTTTTGATTATTATCAAAAAGCGATGAAACTGGCAAAGCAACATCATGCCAATCAATGGCAAATTAATATTATCGCGGCTAAGTTGCTGGAGACTGCTGACCAGTGATGTAAATGCCCGGCACTATTGAAGATCGTGCCGGGCTATTGTTAGTTACTTAACATCCAAAGTCACTCCAGAATAAGCGCGAAAAGCGTTTAACCCCAAATGAACCACTTCTCCCGAATTTACCGAAACCGTACAGCTTTCATTATTGCCCTCATTGTACGGACGACAATCATAAGCGGATGTCGATGGTGCACTGCCTTTTTTAACATAAAGATCGGCATCACCGGTACCACCGGAGCTTGTCACCACAACCTGTGATACACCCTGCGGTACCGTATAAGTGAATCGTTGCCAATCACCTTGGGTCGCGCTTAAGTCAGCTTTAGGAAAGTCACTGCTCGCCCCTCCAGTGGTAGTGGCGACCAAAGAGGTGCCGCTAAAGGCGCTGTATCCGATTAACTTGATGTACAGCTTGCCGGGCGAGGCCATTGTGACATGGCAACTTTCATTGTTGCCACCGACATATGGACGGCAATCGTAATCGGTTTTGCTCGGTTCACTGGTTGTTTTAACATAAAGGTCGGCATCACCGCTGCCACCGCTGATTTGCACCGCAACATCACTGTCTTTTTTGCTGGTATTGATGAAATAAAGCAATTCGCCGTCTTTTGCTGCCGCCAAATTATTTACCGGCACGCCAGATTGCAATTCAGAGTCACTGGTATTGCCATCTGATACTGCGACATTTTCAGTCATGGTGTGGGTCGCACCGCTATTGTCCGTTACTGTGAGTGAAACCGTATAAGTGTTTGAACTGGCATAAGTATGTTGAACATTGGCACCGTTGACGTTGCTATTATCGCCTAGGTTCCATTGATAAGAGACCACAGAACCATCGTTATCCGTTGAACTCGAACCATCAAAGCTACAGCTTAAATCGTTGCAACTTGCTGTAATGCGCGCCACAGGAGGCATATTGCCACCAGTGTCGTTCGCTTCTCTGCCATCGATGGCAATTTGGCCGGAATTAAGCGGATCAAGCCAGTTCTGCAAACGTGTGTTGTCACTACCAGACCCAGTCCATGAGGCGTTTAACCAGCCATACCAATCGGCTTGGTCGTTGCCACATGCCGCACCACCGCCATGGAGTTGTCCCACCACGCGTTTATCTTGGTCAAATAAACCTGATCCTGAAGAACCGGGTTGGGTAGTACCAAGATCCCAATCCGCGACGCGAATGTGGGTGCTATCTCCTGGGCTGCTGCTGCGAGAATAAGAAGTAATAGACGTTGGTTCATTTTCAAAACTGATGCGTTTTTCATGCCCCGATGGATGATGTATGGCCACCGCAGAAGTCGCCGGACTGCTGCCGACATTCCAACCTGCTAGATAGACACTGTGAGCTGGGTCAAACGGGTCATCGAATTCGATTAAGGTCATATCTGCGGGTGAATATCCTGCTCTAAAAGTAGTACCACTGCTGAAATTGGTCAAAACACCATCACCGCTGCTACCACTGTCTGAGCTGTCTGGGGTGCGGCAATAACTGTTTTCATAATTCCAATAAGCAACCACACTGGCGGCGTTGTTTGAGCGGATGCCACAATGGTAAGCGGTGAGGAAAAATCCTTTGCCGTCATTGGCGGTATTATTTAATGCGGTGCCCGAACAAAGGCTGCTACCGTTAACCGTAATGCGGGCTTCAGAGCGAATTTGTGCGCGCCAGCCGTCACCTTGTGAGCAAACCGAATCGACATTACAAGAACCGGACAATAACTCGTCGACCTCGTCCATGCTGCCACCGAGATATCCATGGTTGACTGAACTCAAACGAAGCTTGAGTTCATCGATTTTAGCGGTTGGTACATTGACCTCAACAATGATGACATCACCTTTGATCATCGGTGTCCAAAGTTGGCCGTGACTGTCATTGTCAGCAGCGGTAAATGGACGGATGCGCTGTGACTGGTCAGGGGTATAAATATGTAGCGAACCGCCTTCGGGCATAGAATATTCGGCAAAACCGAGGTTAAGTGACAGCGCGTCGCTTGATACAATTCGCGTTCGCCATACTGACATCGGTGTGGTCACTTTTTTATTTACTGTGCTGGTGGTTTGCCAGCGCTTTGGGGTAATAGATACTGATAGTGGTTCTGCATAACGTAATATCGGCGTATCGGGGTTGATTTTGCGCGCTTGCGCATCGCGTTGGATGAGCTGCACATTGTCCAACTTAGGCATCACGTATTGCTGTAAATTACCGGGTGAAAGGGCACTTTTAAATGAAAGCGGTTCTGCTGCTTGCGCGGCAAAAGCACTACTGGCCAGTAAAAGTCCGAGGTATAGCTTGTTAGGTTTTATTATTTTCATCGTTGTTCTCATTTATTGTTATTGATCATTAGTATTACTTGTTGGTTAAGTAACCTGAGTTCGGCTTAACAATAGGCCGTCCAGCACCGCCCTTTTCGCCATACTCAGCGTTGAATTCGCTAGTCATAGCGGGCTATGACGTACGCAAATCCGCCTTGATTATAACGAAAGTTGCAGCACTGTCCTTGAATTTAAAACTTTACATTGGGTTTAAGATGATTGACCTCTCTTAAACCGAACTCAGGTTAAATAACCAATTTTGAGTGTAGAGAAAAGTGGCTGAATGTCTACATACCAACAAAGGCTATAAAAAAGGGAACGTAGCTAATAGCGGTCTATTTATAGGATTAATCATAAAAAATGAGAGTTGAATTAGGCGAAAGATTAGTCACTTTGGAGGACGAATTGGAGTTTTAGTGTGAGTCTTTGGGTCTGAGGGGGTGTTTGTATTCAGTCATATCAGTTTGTATTCAATCGTATTCTTTCATGTCGATTTGTACGATTGGTGGATGTTTTTAATAAAGT
>JBLGCB010000522.1:0-4545 GCA_047617105.1 Phenylobacterium sp.
TCTTCTGCTTTTATCAAGTTCATATGTAAGCTCTTTTTTATCCAAAAACGAATTAACAACCTCAAAATATTTATCAATTTCTTTAAATACATCCAATTGATAAGTTTGCCTCTCTTTTAATGCATCACGGTATACTTCGAGAGCACCAGCCGCTGATGCACCAAGATTCCCCTGCAGCCCAGAGCTTTTAACTAAATCCTGTAATTGTCTATAGGTATTAGAGTTTGACTCGAAATTACCCAGCTTGCTCACATTTGATTCACCTGTGAGTTTAGATATTTCCAACAGCAACTCGTCAGTATTGACTTCTTTATCTGATTTAATCAATAGTGCAGAAAAGACTTTGACGAAAGAGTCTGAAAAAACGGAGCTTTCATATCTTGCAATATTTATTTGTGCATCTCTAATTTCATCTCGCAAATTATCTTCAATATCAATAGGAGAGGGAAAATTAATTGTTGGCAGAAATTGGCTAAATAAATTTCGAGAAAATAGCGTAACCTCTTTTATGGCCCCCCTTTGTCGCTGTTGCACTCTTCCCCTGACTTCCCTACGGGATGCCCAAGCTTCCAACATTGTCCTAAAGGCAGGAAAATATGAAGTTTCTAAATAACGAAGATTATTTTCTTCAACAAAGTTCCTGATATCCTCAAGAACTTCTGGCGTATAACCCACATGCATTCTGTCATTATTAATGGTGCTAATTGCTTCAAATGCCTGTCGCTGTGAGAATGTAAGTGTGTGGCCAGTATCTGTCGTAATATTTACTAATGTCTCATCATTTTGGTCAAATTGACGCAACAGAATAGAAGCATCATTCGAATAATAAACTCGTATTTCTTCAAATGTAAGATAAGCAAATCTGACAAAATCACAATTCGCAATATTTGCGATTATATGTATAAGCGTGGATTTACCAGTGCCATTTTGGCCGTGCAAGACATTTAGAGTCTCATTGAATTCAATATCCAAATTATACCTCTTATGAATACCTCTAAGAGTAACTTTCTTCAAATATATCTTATTCACAACAAATACCTCTTTTTAAATACAATATTGAAATATCAAGGTTATTTCGAGGAAAATCCATTTGACTGGTGCGCGTTGATTTCCAACAGCTTCACAGATTAAAAACATGAGGCAGTTTCTTTCAAATAAAAATTCCAATAACCCCTCCAATTATCACTCAACAAACGCCAACAATTCAGTCCAAAAATTAGACAAAATCCTAATTCCATTCTACAATTTATACAGTAATACATAGAAACACAGTCCAACCAGCAGGAGACCGCCTATAAGCCAAATAACCTTACAAACCAAACCGACAAAACAAAAGTCGCTGACCTAAAGTGCTACCAACACCCTAAGCCAGCTAATCAATTCTCAACCTCACGAAAGGCTGAAAAAATGACTACACGGATAATCACACGTCCAGTGCCCGACGTCACCCATTTATTGGCACCAACCGAGCCAACCGCACAAAAAACCAGCGAAACGGTTCAAAGTGTTACCATCCCCAAAACAATAGGGGAATTGACATCATGAGAGATTACAGCAATCGCCGAGACTTTGGCGACACAAGCAACAAACAACCACTACCGTACGAACGCAAATTGAAAGTTCGTTCTAGCTACTATGATCATCAATTTCACAACTACCACCCCTTATATCCTGCTCAAGAAGCTATCCCGGTGCCGTGGATAAACATTAAAGGATATTGGCTAATGGAGGCGGGTTTCACCATTAACACACCTCTTTTGGTTAAAGTCAGCAAAGGTAAAATAGTGTTGACGATGAGTTGATAGACTCAGGAAACCAAAAAATGGCTGCCCAGCATTAAAGCCAGACAGCTGTTCTACATCTTTATCCTTGGCCAAAGAAGCCAAAGCGGGGATAAATCCTCCGCCTACAAAAGCCTTGCGCAGCAAATCCAGTTGCGTCCGGTTTGAACCCGCCAAGTTGACATTGTCCAACGCCTGACTTCTCACTGCCGTATTACTCTCGATGTCGGCCAGATGACTTTAAAGTGACTGTCATTCAAGCTTGAACTACTCACCTGTTATCTATACAGTATCGCCATCAGGTTTTTTATTCGATAAGATAGTGACTTACATCTTAAGGTGTAAAACCAAACTTAACCATAATCACAACGGAGTAAGTCAACATGAACTTAAAAAAAATCGCCATCGCCACTTTAATCACCCTACCGTTAATGTCTTTAACCGCTACAGCTGGCGAATCCGATCTACAAGCTAGTCAAGCACCTGCACAAGTCAACTCAAGTACGTTATTTGAAATTATTTATATTCCCAGCGAAGACTGTGATGATTTCCCTATGTGCGAATGGTTGTAACAAGCTCGAAAAACTAAGAAGTTAAAGGTGTCACTTTCACCTTCTAAGGAATAATGCCATGACCACCGAGATTGCTGCGCCGCCAGCACCACCAACAGGCCACCAGCGACTGGTGGCCATTGACATATTACGCGGTTTAATCATAGTGCTAATGGCACTGGATCATACCAGAGACTTTTGGGGTGTAGCCGGATTCTCGCCAACCGATCTGAGCCAAACCACCGCCCCATGGTTCTTTACCCGCTGGATCACCCATATTTGCGCCCCGTTGTTTGTCTTTTTAACCGGTGTTAGCGCGATGCTGTACAGCCAAAAGCTTGACTCAAAAGCCCAGCTTCGCAATTATCTGCTTAGCCGCGGTGTATGGTTAATATTTCTTGAAATCACCGTCATCAACCTTAGCTGGCAAGTCGGTTATACCTTTACCTTTGTTCAGGTGCTTTGGGCAATAGGCTGGTCGATGGTGATATTGTCAGGTTTGGTATATCTGCCAAAGCGCTGGATATTGGCGCTGACCCTGCCGTTTTTGTTATTGCACAACGCCATTGATGACCAAGCCGTCACCGCTATGCTCGGCAGTACGGACTGGTTGTGGAAGTTTTTGCATTTACAACAATGGATAGGCTTTGAAAACACGGAATATGGCATTATTGTCATTTATCCCCTGCTGCCATGGTTCTCGGTGATGGCATTAGGTTATGTCGTTGGGCATCTGTTCTTAAACGTGAGAGTAGAGCAACAGCAACAACGACAAAAAACGCTGCTATTGCTCGGTGGCGCTATGGTATTGGTTTTTATCATGTTACGAGCGACCGGGTTATATGGCGACCCCATCCACTATGAAACTCAAGATAACCTAGTGCTTAGTTTGCTGTCGTTTCTCAATACCACCAAATATCCAGCATCATTGCAGTTTTTGCTGATGACCTTGGGGCCGGGTTTAATGTTGCTGGCACTGCTAGACAAGGTGACCCGCGACAGCAAAATCTACCCGCTTTTACATGGGTTAAAAATATTTGGCTCGGTGCCACTATTTTTTTATCTGATCCATCTGCCAATCATTAGTGCCACAGCGCACCTGTACACTTGGATACGATATGGCGAGGCAGTCAACTTCTATTTTGGCATCTCTGTCGCCCCCGCAGGCTACCAACCCAGTCTGCTATTGACCTACATTGCCTGGATAACCGTGGTCGCTTCGCTCTATTATCCTTGCAAGCACTTTGCTTTGCTCAAACGACGGTCGAACAATGTTATGTTAGGTTATTTGTAAGTCAAAGTGGACAGTCACTCTGTATAGATCTAAGTTTATTCAATCTTCAACTCTTCCCGCCAATACCGAAGTCTTGTTATGCCCGGTGCCAAAGACCAAAAAAGAGTCTGTCCATAGGCTTTCACTAAAGTGCCCAACCATATTCACTTTTATTTTATTTTTGCGCACAAAAACACTTGTTGTTTTTTTATCATCTGTGTTACTCTGCGCTCTTCAAACATGGTACTAAACACAATAATACGTTCGAATGGTTCGAACAATAATAAACAACAGGATAAAAATGTGATGAAAGAAATAAAACCACTACTATTGGCACTAGGTTTAGGTTTGGGATTAAGCGGTGTGATGTCAGCACCTGCTTTTGCAGGTCCAGACCGTTCTATGTGCATTGAATATCAAGAACAGTGTAACCAAGGTGATGCAAATGCCTGTCAAAAGTTCGATGATAAATGTTGGTTTCGAGACTTGTAATAAGGCTGATTAACTAGTAGCCAAAGGGGGTCATTGAAGTAAACCATTTGGCCCCTATAAAAGCCAGCACAAGGCTGACATAGCTTTCACTCTTCCTGACCCGTGCGTTGTAAAAAGTGTTTCGGTGAAAACCCATATTTCTCCTTAAACGCTCGCGAAAAGAAGAACCACAGGACAGTCACTTTTATAGTTGCTTTTTTAAACGAAAAAAGTGACTGTCCCATTCAGCTTCTCACTAAGCGCCCAATTTCCTTTTTCTGCTTACAATCTTGTCCTTAGTAAAAGCCGGATGGATCGAGCTTGATTTCGCCGTCCCATTGTTAATTAGCATAGCACGGCCATTAAAACGTTCTTTACCAAGCCCTTTCACGTTGTTATTTGTCCCGCCATTCTGTGTGTGAGAAGGGTTTAGTGTCAGGGGGTTAGAGGATAGCTCCGCCACACTTTT
>JBLGCB010000523.1:0-4534 GCA_047617105.1 Phenylobacterium sp.
AGCTTTAATGGGCGGTTTAAATCGAGCTGGACTAAACCATATTGACCGATGGTGTGAGTAAATTGATGTTTGCCTTCATTGTCTTTACGCATTAAAACCTCGGCAAATGCACAAATGTAATGATCTGCGGCGTAAAAGGAGGAGATCACTTGACCATCTTGGGCGAAGATGGGATCAAACCGTCGACTACCATGGCCCGTTGAATTAAAACTCAATGGCGCAAAACTAAGGCGATAAATATGATATAGCCGACTATGTTGGGCGACTTCTATCATTGCCGAGTCTAAATCCATTACTGAACGAGACCCGCAATCTTTCCTTTTTTTATCTGTTTTTTGATGACTTTGCCATCTGGGTCAAGCCACTCCTTTACACAGGCATCAAAAGCATTGATATTGCCTTGGTGCAAAGCTTTAATGGGTGGCTCAGTAAAAATATCCGCATCCTGGTTAACTTGATTGGCCAAATCAATGGCTTCATCGAGAGAAAGCTGGGTGAGGTCGTTGGCTATCGTCGGTTCGGATAAAATAACAGGTAGTGCGGTATGTAGCCAAAAACAAATATCCCAACCCGTTCTGCCTGCGGCCATTATGATGGGCAAGTTTTTTTGTAATGCCGGGTAAAACTGGGCCTGACTATTCAATTGAAAAGCCGGGAAGTAATTGATGCCGCCCATTTGTACAAATAAGAGTTTATTTTTACTTTTTAATTGCGCGACTTTCCTTGATACATTCGAATCGGTAAAACCAGTCAGTTTGGCAAATTCTTTGGCTTCCAGTAATGGATGTTGTTGTAAAAATGCTTCCCGGCGCTGCACAAAGCGGTGCAATAACACCATATCGGTTTCTTGGGCTTTAGCAAAATCGGCATTGGCGCTTAAGTTGGATAATAATTGATGGCTTTGTGACAGATGTGCGGCGTTAAATCGGTTGAGCGAATCAACAATACCTGACAGGTATCCGTCCTTATCCTCAACCTTGCAAATTAAGCTGGCGGGAGTAAGTGTCATAGTACTGCTAGAAGTGCTGTCAGAAGTACTGCTAGGCTCCTCAATGTTATCCCCAGACAGGGTATACTCAATAGCACCTGTGGTAATTAACATTTCTTGCACTTGGCCTAACCATGCATCAGGTTGATTATCTGTTTGTGACATCATCTGCGCCTATCTCTTATCTTATCTAGTTGTAGTATAGATAGTATAAGGAGGTATCGCAAGTACAAACTATACGGTTGGTATATCCTTTAGATAAATGGGGCAAGCGCTAAATGATAAGGTCTGACAAAATTAGAACCTTGTTTTAGGGTTTGTATTGGCTTTATAGCAGACAAAAAAAGCCGCAGAAGGTGGTTGGCTACCGGTAGAAAGTATAGTCGCTTTCTGCTTCTGCGGTTTAGAATTCAGTTGTATGGTCAGTCAAAGTAACTTGTAGGGGGAGCTACTTCAACTTGTCTTGGGAGACGGTTTAATCATAACCGTATTGACGATAAAAACTGTGATACAGTTCACACTATGGATCATTCTATCAACGTTTAATCAGGAAATTGTAAAAAATGGGCAGACATTTAACTAAAACCCTCACAACTATTTGTTTTTTATCGCTACTAAGCGGCTGTGGCGGTTCTAGTTCAAGTGATTCAGGCAACCCTCAGCCACCACCTCAACCGCAGCCTGATCCGATCCCCGTCAGAGTGTTGGTGTCATCCATCACTTTTAGCGATGACAGTTTAAGACAATGCGTCGCTGATGATGAAAATAGCTTTGAATATGCTGACGAATTTGAAGCCCTAGTGTGCAGTCGCTACGGTATTGAAGACTTAACTGGCATCGAAGAGTTTACCAACTTAACCACCTTGTATCTGTCGTATAATCTATTGACTGACTTATCTCCGTTGGCCGAATTGAACAAATTAACCACTTTAAGCGCGGGTTATAACCATTATACCGATATCTCACCTCTGGCCGGACTGACAAAGCTGCAAACATTAGTTTTGCCAGTCAGTGGTATCACCGCTATTGCAGCACTGGGCAATCTGACTCAGCTCACTGAGCTTGATTTATCAGAGAATAATGGTATTAACGATATTGCGGTTATCGCCAATATGCCCGAACTACAATTATTGATATTACATCGCAATGCGATTGAAGATATTACGCCGCTGGCGCAGTTGATTCAGTTGTCTGTTTTGGGCTTGCATAACAATCGTATCACCGATGTGACGCCATTATCTGGGTTGACCAATTTGCTCAATCTGAACTTGAATGTTAACGATATCGTCGATGTTGCACCGCTGGCGGCGCTGAACCAGTTGAGTCAGTTGGCGTTGGGTTATAATGATATTGAAACTGGTGTGGATACGCTGGTGGGCATTGACAGTCCTGGGTTGATTTTTTTGTTTGGTAATGACGATATTCCTTGCACGCACCTTTTTTTGCTCGAACAACATTTTGATGATGAGGTGGTTCATATGCCGGAATTTTGTGTGGAATAAAACTCGAAACTTGCTATAGGATGACGTAGGGTGGTCACGCTTTATCACCCACATGGATGTGGGGGAAGGCGCTGTGCAGGAGCATAACAGCGTTTGTGCCCACGCGTGACCTTTGGGGTTATGACTTAACGTATAAACTTAGCAAACTCAATCAACAAGCCACTCAACAAGTTACTCAACAAAACAAAGGAAGCCATATGATTAAAATGCTCTCAAATACACCGATAAAAGCCAAGCACACCCTGAGCTGTCATTGTGGCCAGGTCGAATTATTATTAGACTTGCCAGATGGCATTGTCGATCCACGTCGTTGTGATTGTTCTATTTGTCGCAGAAAAGGCGCGATAGCGGCTTCGGTGCCATTGTCTGGCCTGACAGTGGTTAAAGGCCAAGATGTGTTAAAACTTTATCAATTTAATACCAATGCTGCGAAACATTATTTTTGTTCAAACTGCGGTATTTACACTCACCACCAACGCCGCTCTAACCCTGAGCAATATGGCTATAACGTTGGTTGTCTCGAAGGTGTTAACCCGTTTGATCTGGGAGAAATTGTCACCAATGATGGCGTCAACCATCCAGCGGACAGGTAACTCCTTTACTCTTTGTTCAATAAATTGACTGGTGCGTAATCGTCGGTCAACCTCTGTGCGGTGCGATCCCACCTAGGTTTGGTGATGATGCGCTCTAAAATCACCTTCACATCAACATTGATCACATTTAATGCTGCCTTGAGTTTGGCTGAATTGGCGGTAAACTGCTCGATGTTGAGCAGCGGACGATTGCCAGCCAGTATGATGCGGTTATTGGTGTTTGGCGCGTCAACCTGATAAAAATCGCCCAAAGCGGCGTGGTAGGTTTCAGATTCGTGGTCGTACAGTTTGCCTGAGGCAAAGGTGTTGGCGATGATTATGCCATCATCAGATAATATGCCTTTAACCTCGCTTAAAAACTCATAAGTCATCAAATGCTCAGGAATATAATCGCCGTTAAAGGCATCGAGGACCACCATATCATAAGACCCGCCACCACGTTTTTTCTTCAACAGCGCTCGTTTGACAAAAACCCTAGCATCTTTAGTGACCATGTTATGCCATTCGTTTTCGCGTACATCAAAGTATTTTTTGGCGATTCTGACTACGGCTTCATCAATCTCTACTGAGGTGATATGGGCCTCGGGGGCGATATGATGAATGGCATTGATCAATGAACCGCCACCAAGGCCAATAATCAGCACTTTTTTCGGGTTGGGGTTGGCAATAAGCCCAATCATCGACATTCGAGTGTAGTTAAACACCAGCTTTTGCGGCTGGTCTAACATCACGCAGCTTTGGCTTTGATTTTTTTTGCGCCGCAATGAAAACTTCATACACAGCTTTTCACCCAACTGAGTGACCAGAATATTACGATATAAAGACTGTTCTTTGTGGATCACCTGGGCTTGCAGTGCTGTTGATAATAGAGCTGTAACGAGTGTCGATAGTGCAACAATAAATAATTTCATATCAGTTCGCTTGTTGCTCATTGGTTGAAAGAGGGGTGGAGGCCAGTTGACCTGACAATACACTTAACAACCCGCCAGCAATAAGCAGGGCGGCGATAAAGGTTAAGTAAATCGTCGGTAATTGCATCCATAATACCAAGTAAAATGAGGTGACGATGGTGCCGATGGCACTGCCCAGTGTTGAGACGAAATACAGATGTCCGGCGGTGAGTCCGGTTTCAACCGTCGATAACGCCAGTAATCGCACGGCGTAGGGAGAAATCATGCCGAGCACCACGGTCGCAGGTAAAAACAACACCGCTGAAGCGGTCAGCGAGCCATAACGGGGGTCTTCAATCTTTAAAAAGATCATCTCCATGATATCAGTGCCCCAAAAGGGCAGTGGCAACAGTAGTAATGCGCCTAGCGCGTACAATAGGCCCATGCGTCTTAAACTCGGCGATTTAAGCGACCAATGGCCACCGGCTAAATAACCGATGGATAAAGCCAGCATAAATACGGTGATAATACTGCCCCAGACATAAATACTACTACCAAAAT
>JBLGCB010000524.1:0-4481 GCA_047617105.1 Phenylobacterium sp.
GCGCAAGGCCCACTTTGCCCAAGCCCCACAAGGCATTAATATCATTGGGGTTTTGTTGCAGCAGTTGACGATACAGCTGTTCAGCTTGTTGGATGTTACCTTGCTGAAAGTAGTGATTGGCTTGGTTGATTGGGGTCATTATTTACTTTTCAAACCTGCTTCTGCCAGTAGTTCTTTAAAAACGTTAGGATGGCGCAAGCATGTGCGAATTAATTTATCCATGGCTATGCTCTGCGAAACCTCAGCCCTTTCATATTTAGAGAAAGCGTTTCTGCCACCACCAAAAACCAAGGATGCCTGTTCTTGAGTCAAATCCAGAGATACTCGGGCGTTATATATCTCGGTAGAGGTTAGCAGACCATCGGCGATTTTTTTAGCATCTCTTAGTCGGGTGTCGTTGTTTAGAATTTGCTGCTTTGATATAAATTCTCGTTTGCAGTGGCAGCACACACTATAGTCAATAACAATATCAAGTTCACCGCCTTTGTATAAGATGATCTCCTGAGATGACAAATGATCAATGTTTTCAGATTGACAATATTTACACTCATTCATAATTCAATATCCAATCGTTGAGTTGCCAGTTTTACATCTGTGAAATCGCATACTGTCATGCTGACTTCATATAACCATAATGGTTACCACTGTGGATAATAGCACAATTTTATATAAAAGAAATTGGTATGTAGTTGATGAGGCTCATCAATACTGGGGTGTGGCAAGATTTAAAAAGGATCCGCCAACTCAACATCACTGACTGGCACAGAGCAGCAGGTTAAAATCTCGCCCTTACGGATCATCGCCATCGGAAATATCGGATATTCCACTTCGCCAGATATCATCTTGCAGCGGCACGCGCCACAATACCCTTCAAGGCATTGGTAGTGAATTTCCTGATCATTAGATTCGAGGTAACCGAGGAGGGTTTTGTCTGTTGCGCTATCAAAGTCTTTTTCTAGCGCAACATCGTTGTAAACAACTTTAAAGGTGCCTTGCCTGTGGGTATTAGGGGCGGTTGGATCAGAGTTCAAAATCATCAAACTCTGACGAGTCTATTTCTGAATCAATCTGGCCCACCAGGTAAGAGCTGATTTCGGTCTCTTGTGGCGCAACCTGCACGTTGTCGCTGGCCAAATAAGCATTCATCCATGGCAGTGGGTTGCTTTTAACTTCAAATGGGGCGTCGTAACCAATCGCGGTTAAACGCTGGTTAGAAATATATTCAATGTACTGTTTTAAAATCGCCGCATTCATGCCAATCATCGAGCCGTCTTTAAACAAGTAATCTGCCCAGTCTTTTTCTTGCTCAACGACGTCGAGGAACAGTTGCTTGCCTTGCTCACGCAATTCGATGCTAATTTCGGCCATTTCTGGGTCGTCTTTGCCCGTGGCCCATAGGTTGAGGATATGTTGAGTGCCAGTTAAATGCACCGCTTCATCACGGGCAATTAGCTTGATAATCTTGGCATTACCTTCGAGTAATTCACGTTCGGCAAAGGCAAATGAACACGCAAATGAGACGTAAAAACGAATCGCTTCAAGGGCATTGACCGAGCAAATCGCCATATAAAGGGCTTTTTTGATTTCGCGACGGGTGACGGTTATCGCTTCACCGTCAATGGTATGCACGCCTTCACCCAGAGCATGATAAATTTGAGTGAGTTTAATCAGTGCATCAAAATAAGTGGTGATGCTGACGGCACGTTTGATGATGTTTTGGTTAACGATAATGTCATCAAATACTTCGCTCGGATCATTAAATAGGTTACGTAATATATGGGTGTAAGAACGCGAGTGAATGGTTTCTGAGAATGCCCAAGTTTCAATCCAAGTCTCTATCTCAGGAATGGATACCAGTGGCAAAAAGCAGATGTTAACACTGCGGGCGGCAATCGAATCAAGCAGGGTTTGATATTTTAGGTTAGAGATAAAAATGTGTTTTTCGCTGGCGGTGAGTGATTGCCAGTTGGTGCGGTCGCGGGAGATATCAACTTCTTCAGGACGCCAAAAAAACGACAATTGTTTTTCAATTAGCTTTTCAAAGATAGGATGCTTTTGTTGATCAAAGCGAGATACATTCACTGTCTGACCGAGAAACATGGGTTCATTTAGCGGATCATTCTTTACAGTGTTAAATGTCGAAAAACTCATTTTTAGTCCTAAAATATTCTATTACTTAAAACAAATAGCCCGACGTAAACGTCAGGCCATTTTATTGCCGGTAGATGCTGGCTAGATTTTACAAGCGCCGCCGGCACAATCATCATCTTCTTGCTCAACTTCAACATCATCGATGATATCGGCCGAACCATCACGGGTATTGTGATAGTACAGGGTCTTGACGCCATATTTATAGGCGGTCAGCAAGTCTTTGAGCATCAGCTTCATCGGCACTTTATTACCATCGAATTTGGCAGGGTCATAGTTGGTGTTCGATGAAATCGCCTGATCGATGAATTTTTGCATAATGCCGACAAGTTGCAAATAACCGTCGTTTGATGGGATATTCCACAACAATTCATACTGATCTTTTAAGCGCTCATATTCTGGCACCACCTGTTTTAACACCCCGTCTTTACTCGCTTTAATGCTCACATGGCCGCGTGGTGGCTCAATGCCGTTGGTGGCGTTAGAGATTTGCGAAGAGGTCTCTGATGGCATCAACGCTGATAAGGTTGAGTTTCTTAAGCCGTGCGTGGTGATGTCTTTACGTAGGGTTTCCCAGTCGTAGTGTAGTGGTTCGCTACAGACTTTATCGAGATCCTTTTTGTAAGTATCAATCGGTAAAATGCCTTCGGAATAGGTGGTTTCGTTGAACATCGGACAAGCACCTGATTCTTGCGCCAATTTGTTTGAAGCCTTCAGCAAATAATACTGAATCGCTTCAAAGGTGCGGTGTGTCAGGTTGTTGGCGCTGCCATCTGAATATTTGACGCCATTTTTTGCCAGGTAATAAGCGTAGTTGATGACACCAACACCCAACGTTCTGCGACCCATGCTGCCGATTTGGGCTGCCGGAATAGGGTAGTCTTGGTAATCAAGCAGGTTATCCAGCGCTCTTACCGCTAAGTCTGCCAATTCTTCCAGTTCGCCTAAGTGATTGATGGCACCCAAGTTAAACGCTGACAGTGTACACAGGGCGATTTCGCCTTCTTCATCGTTAACGTGTGCCAGTGGTTTGGTTGGCAACGCAATCTCAAGACATAAGTTGCTTTGACGAATCGGGGCCACTGCCGGGTTAAACGGGCTGTGGGTATTACAGTGGTCAACGTTTTGTAAATAGATGCGACCTGTATTGGCACGCTCTGAGGCGAACTGACTGAACAAGTCTAATGCTTTAATCCGCTTTTTACGAATCGACGGATCGTTTTCGTATTTAACATACAGCTCTTCAAATTTGTTTTGGTCAGCAAAAAATGATTCATACAAGCCCGGTGTGTCCGATGGGCTGAATAAGGTAATAAAGTCATCTTTGATCAAACGGGCATACATGGTTTTGTTGAATTGCACGCCGTAATCTAAATGACGGACGCGGTTTTCATCAACACCACGGTTATTTTTTAATACCAGCAATGATTCAACTTCAAGGTGCCACAGTGGGTAGAACAAAGTCGCTGCACCGCCGCGAACGCCGCCTTGTGAACAGCTTTTAACCGCGGTTTGAAAATGCTTGTAAAATGGCACACAACCAGTGTGAAAAGCTTCACCGTTGCGAATTGGGCTGCCTAGGGCGCGAATGTTACCGGCGTTAATGCCGATACCTGCGCGTTGGCTGACATATTTAACAATTGCGCTTGAAGTGGCATTGATTGAATCTAGGCTGTCGTCACACTCAATCAGTACGCAAGAGCTGAACTGGCGAGTAGGGGTTCTGACCCCGGCCATAATGGGGGTTGGCAACGAAATTTTAAAGGTTGAAATAGCATCGTAAAAACGCTGGATGTAATCCATACGGGTATTGAGTGGGTATTTGGCGAACAAACAGGCAGACACCATCATGTACAAAAACTGGGCGCTTTCATAAATCTTGCCAGATACGCGGTTTTGCACCAAGTATTTGCCTTCGAGTTGTTTCACCGCGGCATAGCTGAAGGTCAAATCCCTCTCATGATGGATAAAACTTTCCATTTCGTTGAAATCGGCTTCAGTGAAATCGCTAATCAGGTGTTGATCGTATTTGCCCAACTCAACCATGTTGAGGACATGATCACGCAGATGCGGTGGCTCAAAGTGGCCATAGGCTTTTTTGCGCAGATGGAAAACCGCCAAACGGGCCGACAGATATTGATAGTCTGGTGTTTCTTTAGAAATCAGATCGGCAGCAGCTTTGATGATCGTTTCGTGGATCCCCGCCGTTTTGATACCGTCATAAAATTGGATATGAGATTTCAGTTCGACCTGTGATACTGAAACATTATCCAGACCTTCTGCGGCCCAAGTGATGACCTTATGAATCTTTTCAAGGTCAATAAGTTCTTTGT
>JBLGCB010000525.1:0-4466 GCA_047617105.1 Phenylobacterium sp.
CCCGCCAGAGTGCCAACCCATAACGTGCCTTTACTGTCTTGATAGATTGATCTGACGGTATCATGGCTCAGACTCGTGGGGTCCAAGGGGTCATGGTTATATCGTTTAAAGGTTTGCGTTTGCTGGTTGAACAGGTTCAAGCCTTTTTTGGTGCCGACCCATAATGTATTGTCAGCATCCTGGTATAAAGACCAAACAATGTCGCTGCTAATGCTGTTTGGGTCTGTTGGTGAGTAGTTGTAATAGGTGGTTTCCATGGTATGGGTGTTTAATCTGATAAGCCCAGCGTCATAACTGCCGATGAAAAATATGCCCTTGGATGCTTCCAGCTTGGTCCGAATGGAATTGGGCGTATTACCCTGGCTTTTGATGGTATATCTTGTGAACTGATTGGTATCGGGATCTAACTTGCTTAAGCCGCCATCGAAGGTGCCGACCCAAAGCAAGCCGTCGCTATCGACATGCAGTGTGCGAACCATGTTGCCGCTTAAACTGCTGGCATCATCGGGGTCGTGCTTATAGTGCTCAAACGTACCATTACTGGCATTAAACTTATTTAACCCGTTGTTGGTGCCAACCCACAGGGTGTCGCTGTTGTCTTTGGTGATAGACCAGGTGATGTTATGGCTTAAGCTGCTCATGACGTCGGGTTGATGTTTATAGTGACTAAACGGTTTTTCCCGCAATTCATACTTGTTTATGCCAGATTCATAGGTCCCTATCCACAGAATATCATTGTCGTCTTTGTATGAACGCCATATTTCATTTTGGCTTAAACTGGCGGGATCGGACGGTTGATGTTCGAATCGAACGGTTTGGGTGCGTTGTGCATTAACGCGATAAATGCCGGAGCCAAAAGTGCTTAACCAAAGCCGGTTTTTATGGTCTTCATTAATAAAGGTAATAATAGGGTCTTTTGGGTTGAGATGAAAACGTTCGAATTTTGTTGTTTTAGGGTTTAATTGATAAAGCCCCCCCCGCCAAGTACCGACCCACAATATGCCATTGGTATCCTCGATAATGGTATTGACCAGTTCACCGCCAAAGCCATGGATATCGCTTTGTTGTTTGACATACTTGGTGAATCGCCCGGTGGCTGCATCGAAACGGTTCAGGCCACCGTCGGTACCGACCCACAAGGTGCCTGCGCTATCTTCGAATATCATCCGAATTTTGCTATTGTCGAGACTATAAGGGTCTGCCGGGTCATGTTTGAAGTGGGTAAAAGTTTGCGATGTTGAATCGAATTTATTCAAGCCGCCACGAGTGCCGACCCAGAGTATCTGGTTGGAATCCTCATAAATGTATTTGACGTCGTCTTGACTTAAGCTATTGCTATCGTTGGCATCGTGGCGGTAGCGGATAAATTGCTGAGTGGTTCGCTCGTAGCGGTTTAATCCGCCGTTTTCCATGCCTATCCACAGTTGGCCTGACGAATCTTTGAGCAGTGCCGCGATATGGTTGTTAGACAATGAGTTAGGATTTTTCGGGTCATTGCGGAAAACCTTGAACTGATAACCATCGTATCGATTGAGACCGTCCTGAGTACCGAACCACATAAATCCCTGATTATCTTTGGCGACAGATAGTACTCTTGATTGGGATAGGCCCTGCTCGATTGACAGGTGTTCAAAGCGGGTGGCCGAGCCTAATGTGGTTGCTTGTATAAAAAATGAAAAAATAAATAGCGTCATCAAAAAGATTAACAAAATTCGCATTGGGGTTAGATTCGCCTTTTATATTTGCTATTCACTTCATTTACTGTCTATGGCTTTAGTCACTCGACCCCTTTTACCACTGGCGTCCAGCCCTATAACAGAATGCTCAATATCCAGTAGACTGCACTGCTGATTATCCTCTTTGCTAAAAACCATGTCAATTACAGAATTGGCGGTGAGCAAGAAATGATAATTGCTGTGGTTTGAATCGGGTTGACGGAATTGTATTACTAGTGGAATTTCAAATGGTAGATAGAGGGTGCCATAATACTTATCCGGCGAATTTGACTGATTATCATCATGATGATTTAACAGTAACGGGATTTTTGAGCCGTTGGTTAACAGTTCAAGCTGTGGAATACCGTGATTATAGTCTAGGTAAAAGCAGGTTTGTAACTCCTCAGCAAAGTAATAACCTTTGAATGCTTCGGTTCCTGTTGTCTGGGGTTGGGTAGGTTTAATTCGGCTTGCATGAAGCGCTTTGTTGTTGGCTGTCACAATGGTGATGTTTTGTTTGTCTTCGCTGTAGCTTATGGTTTGCGCGCCAGTATGTTCATTGCGATGAAATTCATTTTCTTGAACAAGATGAAACGCTTCAGTGCGGTGCAAATGGAGTCTCGACAGGTATTTTAGTACCAGCTTGTGATCTTGCACACTAACGGTATAAATCTTTTTTTGCTGATGATCCCAAAAGGAACCAATATATTCAGTTGAGATAACTTTGTCTTTATTATGCCGTTCATCGTCGACCGGTAATCCACCCAGCCCCAAAATTGCCGCTATCTCGTTGGCTTTGGGATAGGCTTGTGCTTCTGGGGGCCATCGGTTGCAAAACACTGTCACCGTGGTTTTTTTCTTAGGATAAACCAGCATTGATGTGTTGTAGCCAACAAAACCGCCAGAATGGCGATATCGTAGTACTTTATTGTTGACTTCTTTGATGATGCCAAAAGCATATCCGAGACCAATACCACCATGATTGCTGTCGGTATTTTTGCCAGGTGTCAGGAACAGTGTGATCAGTGCCTCTTTATTTATCCCCAGTTTGTTGTTCAGCAAGTTGGTTGTCCATAGGCTCATATCATACATCGAGGTGTTTAAACCGCCAGGACCCACGCTAGTCAAAGTGGTCATAAAGGAGGAGAAGTTTTTGAGCATGATGCTTGACTCATGTGTTCCGTCAATAGAGTGTTTGCGTTGGTGGCCTATGGCTCTTTTAGCAATGAGATTAGTGTAAACGCCGTCGAACTGGCTGTTTTTCATGTGTAGCTTCTTGAAAATGTGCCGTTGGGCATATTCATTCAAGCTCATTCCCGACACTTTTTTAACCAGTAATTCCAATAAAAAATAGTTGGTGTTGCTGTATTCCCATTGGCTGCCAGGCACAAAGTTGGTGTGGGGTTGTAATTTTAACAAGGCCAAATTAAACGCTTCGCTAAAATAAAAGGGGCGGGTTCTCAGGGCCCATAAGTAGAGGTAATCGCGAAGACCGCTGGTATGATAGACCAAATCAGCGACCGTTATTTTTTTTGCGTAATCAGGAAATCCATCGAAATGTTGGTCAAGCGTATCATCCAGGTTGAACGATGGATTGTCTTCTGCCAGCAAGGCAATGGCCATTGCGGTGAATTGTTTGGTCACAGATGCGATACGAAACTGACTATATCTGGAGTTGTCAATGTCGTTTTCGAGGTTGGCTTTGCCATAACCTTTGGCAAAGACGAGCGCTTCGTCATAGGTTATTCCGACAGTGCAACCAGGTTCTGTTGGTAGCCATTCGTCGAATATCTTATCGATAGCCGCTACATCAATATCAATCACGGGGTGATCGGTAATATTGCTAGGTACAATTGGTATGCTCGAACAAGAAACGAGCAATGAAAAAGAGACGAGTGATATAATTGCTTTATATAGTTTCATCATTAATACTTCTTTTTAGCCACGTTAAGCTTAAATATAGTCAACGATTAATATGTAAGTCAATAGCGCAAAATAGCCTGATACCCTTCAATGGACAAAACGATGAAAATTAAAAAAATAGACCGCATAACGCTCTTTGTTTCTAATATGGATGACTCTATCCGATTTTACACTGGGGCTTTAGGGTTTAAGGTGACTTTTGATAAACCCGTTGCGGCTGCCCGATTGCCTGTTTTGCCGGCTGTGATTGACAGATGTGTACGGCTTGAATCAGATGACGATGTTTGTCCTATCGAATTACGTCAGTTGGTGTCGTCTGTGCCCACCGTGAACAAACCGGTCAATTTAACCGGCTTAATTCATCTGGCTTTGGAAGTTGACAATATTTTTGAGGTGTATACCCATGCTTTGGCCCAAGGGGCATCGTTGATCTTGGCCCCCACAGCCGTACCGCTTGAGTTTGCACCCGAGGGTAAACGATTGTGTTATTTCAGCGATCCTGACGGCGCTGTCATCGAGTTGGCGGAATACGGCAAAATCGAGATGGGAGGTTATATTGCCATTGAGCAATATCACGAGGAAGAGGAAAAACACGCCTATTATGTCGAAATGATGACCAAGATGACCTCGATTATCAGCGAACGCCAAGTGTCCGGCAAGCTCAAGATATTAGAGATTGGTGCTGGAACAGGATTATATACCAAGCGATTGGTGCAAATAGAGCATGTGGATGTCTGCGCTGTTGAAATCGATTCCGAATGCTGTATGTACTTAGAAACCACGGCTCAAAAGCACGTGGTGCAAAGCGCGCAAGTGAGCTGCCTGAAC
>JBLGCB010000526.1:0-4454 GCA_047617105.1 Phenylobacterium sp.
GGTACCCAATGCATATTCTCTGTTGATCCTTCCACCGCCGTTTACCACTCGCTGTAAAAAAGCCTGCAACAACAACTGCGGGGCAACTTCCTTATAATCGAATCGTTCTACCCAGGCTTCGCTGTTTTCGCGAAAATACTGTACAAATGCAGCCAGTAGTTTGGCCATATCTAGCTGATTATCTTCTTTAACGTACCAGCTTTGCTGTTGTTCAATGGCTGATTGGATACTCCAAGACAAATCTCGTGGGATCACTTCTTGATAAATTCTGTTAGCTATCGCTAAAGCGCCATTGCTAGCCCGGTTCACTAAACCAAGATCAACAACATAGTCAATATCCTCTGGTAAAATGTCGGGTAATACCCCGCCTGCCAGCATAGGCCCTATCACTGAACGAACTCGTGGTTCTTTTAGCTTGGTGCTAAGTTGGTGCAAATGCGTGGTTCGAGATTGTATCAAAAACTCCCTCGCGGCCAGATAATCCGCTAGGGTAATGGTTTTGTTGCGGTCTCGGTTGGCCCTGTCTTCCCAAGTCATCTGGTAAGCTAACGCATTGACCAGCCAAGGTTGGCCTTGGGTATCAAGCCACAGCAGATCAAACAATTGTGGCGCAAAGGTCTGACCGGTTTCTTTGGTGTGTTGGAGGTATAGGTTTTGTATTTCTTGCTGCGAAAAATTACCCATCCGCAATGATTTTGCTTTAATATTAAAAGCGCTACCCCCGGTAATAACATCGCCGCCGATATGAGTACGATAATCCTGCACGTCTCGAACGCCACATAAAATAATACTGTGAGGAAATGCCCCGGGTCTTTGACCGAAACCCGCACGAATTTGGCGCAGCAAAGAAATTAATGTATCCCCAACCAAGGCATCTACTTCATCAAGAAACAACACACAGGGTTTATCACTAACCTTTGCCCATTTGGATAGAAGGTCTGTCAGGGCGGAGCTTGGCGAGCGGTTACGTTTGGTTTCGCTAAGAATGGTTTGCAGCGATTCGGTGACATTCCAAGCAGCAGCTTGATCGGCGATAGCTTCGCAAACGGCTGTGATGCCCATATCAACGTTATTGCGTGCGGCCTGTGCGCCTTCGATATTGGCGTACACCGCAACATACTGACCAGATTGGTTTAACTCATGCATCATGCTGAACAAAGTGCTTGTTTTGCCAGTTTGGCGAGGGGCGTGTAAAACAAAGTATTTTTTTGCGCCAATCAGAAACTGAACTTCTTCCCAATCAAGTCTGTGCAAGGGATCAATATGATAATGATCGTCTATGACGATTGGGCCTTCAGTGTTGAACAGTCGTTGCATGGTTGTGTCGGCGGGTGAGTATTGGTTGAATACCAAGATTATAACGGATTAGCCATTATTGAGATACAAGCTTTTATCACCGCTGGTTTTTAAGCGCCAATTGAAGCTCCTATTTAAAGTAACGGTACCCCATGTCTCACAAGGGTTTGCCAGAGGGCTTGAAGGTGATATCGCTTTTGATGCGCCAGATATCGGTGGTGACTTTGTGCCAACTGATGAAGTGGTGCAAGTGCAGACGTTGGAGTTGGTGTAAATTAATTGGAGGCATTGCTGCCTCCACTTCAATTTTATCCTTGCCCCAGTATTACTGCTGGTTCAATCTTAGTCGCCTGCCGCGACGGATAAAGCGTTGCCACCAACGAGGCAACCAGCGCTATCCCAACCGCAACAGCCACATCCTGCCACATCAACTGTGAAGGAATAAAATCAATAAAATACACGTCAGCCTGCAAAAATTGAGTGCCTCGTAATTGCTCTATCCACTTGAAAATCTCCGGGATATATAAGGCCACCAACACGCCAGTAACCGCGCCAAAAAATATGCCCTTAATACCATTGGCCAAACCCTGAAATACAAAGGTCATGATAATGGTTTGGTCGCTGGCACCCATGGTTTTTAAAATCGCGATGTCGCTTTGCTTCTCTTTTACCGCCATCACCAAGGTCGAGACGATATTGAAACTGGCCACCGAAATGACAATAAACAACACCAGATACATGATAAACCTCACCAACTGAATATCGTTATACAAATGCCCCTGGCTTCTAAACCAGCTGATCATATACACGGTATCCGTCAGCGTCATACCCACTTCGCGCGCCAGCGTTTCGGCGGCAAAAACGTCTTTGATGTGTAATCTAAAACCCTGTACTGCGCCCTGCTCTAAACCAATCAGTTGGCGAGCATTTTCGAGGCTGATATAACCCAGTGAAAAATCAAGCTGACCGCCCATTTTGAAAATGCCGGTAACCGTTAGGTTGGCGTATTTGGGTGGTTTGAGTTTAAATTCTGGGTCAATTTGCGGCAGCATCACCTGAATATGCTCACCCATGGTGACGCCGAGTTTTTCGGCGATACCAGCACCGAGGATGATGCCGTTTTGTTGCTGGCCAAGTTGTTGGCCAAGGTTGTCCCAATCGCCCAATGTCATATATTGGTTGATGTCTGATACCTGCTTTTCAGCGTCGATATCAACGCCCCTAATCTCAATGCCATGCAAAGAGATGCCTTTTTGCACCATGCCCTTGAGCGGGATAAAAGGCGCGGCAGCGTTGATTTGAGGATTGAGTACAATGGCATCAAGTTTGCGTTTCCAGTCGTAAATCGGTTTGTCGACCACGGTATATTCAATATGCGGCACTATCGATAACAGCCGATTGACCAGCTCTCGCTGAAAACCATTCATCACCGATAGGGCAATAATCAGGGTGGCCACACCAAGGGCAATGCCCAGAGTCGATGACAAGGCAATAAAGGAGATAAAACGGTTTTTCAGCTTCGCCTTGCGATAACGAGTAGAGATGTAAAGTGACAGTGGCATTCGCATAGGATTACACCTTCTCCAAATGACCATCAATCAGACGAATGCTTCTGTCGAGCTTATCGGCCAAGTCGGTATCGTGGGTCACCACCACAAAGCTGGTATTGACGGTTTGATTGAGTTCTTTTAACAACTGATAGATATTCTCGGCATTGGCATGATCAAGGTTGCCTGTAGGTTCATCGGCCAGCACCAAGGTCGGTTCGGTGACCAATGCTCTGGCAATCGCCACGCGCTGGCGTTCACCACCCGAAAGCTCTGAAGGTAAATGTTTGCTGCGATGGTCTAAACCGACCTTGTTAATCAGCTCACTGGCTTTTTGGCTGGCCATTTTGGCCGACTCACCACGGATCATCAGCGGCATGGCAACATTTTCAAGGGCGCTGAACTCCATCAGCAAGTGATGAAACTGGTAAATAAAACCAAGGTGTTCATTACGAAACTTAGCTTGTTGTTTTGAATTGAGTTGATGGATATCTTGATTGTTGATCAAGATTTGGCCCTGACTCGGACTATCCAGCGTGCCCAACAGGTGCAACAAGGTGCTTTTACCGGAGCCGGAGCTGCCGACAATGGCCACCTGCTCACCTTTTTTCACCTTAAAATTTAGGCCGTGTAAAACCGGGGTTTTAAATTGACCTTCTTGATAGGTTTTAAATAAATCACGGCATTCGATAACGTTATTTGAACCTTCCTTATTCATAGCGAAGTACCTCTACTGGCTTAATATTGGCGGCTTTGTAAGCCGGGTATAATGTGGCGATAAAACTTAACATCACCGCCGAAACGGCAATAATCACCACTTCGCTAAGGTGCATCAGTATTGGCAATCCATCGATGCCAGCACCAATCACATTGATATTGAAAAATGCCATCACCGGGTTGATAATTTCGGTGATGCCAATGCCGAGCAATGCCCCGGCTACCGCACCCCACAGGCCGTTATATAACCCCTGGATGATAAATATTTTTTGCACCGTGATATTGTCTAACCCTTGGGTTTTTAAAATGGCAATCTCGCCTTGTTTTTCAGTCACCATCATCACCAGTGCCGAGACGATGTTAAACGCGGCAACCGCAATAATCAGACCCAACATCACCCACATCATTTTCTTTTCCATCTGCACCGCAGAGAACAATTTGCCATAACTTTGTCGCCAATCGGTGACTTTTAGCGCCGGATATTGTTGTTGCAACTGCGCGGACATTTGCGGCGCGGCAAAAGCATCTTTAAGGTATAAACGAATACCAGAGATGCGGTTATCTTTTAATCTGAGCAATTTGGCCGCGTCTTTGCCCGCGGTGAAAATCACTTTATCGTCGATTTCAGAACCAGTGTTAAAGATGCCAACAATGGTGAATTTGCGATTACGTGGCATTCGACCAATCGGGGTATAGTTACTGTCCCCTGCGACCATGATGCGCACCGTATCGCCCACCGATACCCTGAGTTTGGTTGCCAGGTAATGGCCAATGATGATGGAATATTTTTTCTCATAGAGGTTACGCCACTGCCCGACCACCATATCTTGTTTGATGGGCGCGAAGTGATCTTTAAACACCCCCTGCAACATTACCCCTTCAATGCCCAATGAT
>JBLGCB010000527.1:0-4444 GCA_047617105.1 Phenylobacterium sp.
TTAACGTTCATTTTGATGAACCTTAAGATGCTGACGTTGGATTTCCAGCTGCCCGGCTGTTGCTCGTTGAAAGAAAAACGACAACTTCTGGGCGGTTTGAAAGATCGATTCGGCAAAATGAGCAATATTGCTGTCACCGAGTCAGCCCATCATGACCAACATCAACTCAGCCAATGGTGCTTCGTCGCCGCTGGCGTTGATGCTATCCAACTTGAAAAAATCCTAACCAACATCGAAACTCATGCCAATACCCAGCTTGATGCTGTGATTATTGATTGCCAACGCCAATGGCTGTAAGTCCCCTTTTAACCCACACCCCCCTAGTACTATCTTCTCCTCCTTGAAACACCCCATAAAACCCAATAACCGATACGATATTAGTTACTATACATCCACACCCCGCGGAAGACTTCCCCGTGCAAGAACCCTTGATTTCATTTATAGATCCTTCTTTATTTATCACATTTCTATTAGCAATCCAAAATACGTGATTGTTTAACGCTAAAAATAAGGAATAATCTAATGAATCTATTTACCGGAATCCTACTTGATAACGACATTTACATGTCACAACTGGTGACTTTTTATAATCAATATCAAGCAAGGGTGTTGTCTTGCCTGCCGTGGGTTGCCGCCGAGCTTGCCGACAACAGCGGTTTTGAAGCGATGCTGGCCGTCATTCACAAGCATGGTGGCAGAAAACTTTATATTTCCACCAACCGTGATGACTTTAACAAAAAACTCAATACCAACCTCTCTGATAACGAATACCAACGTATTATCAATAACACTGATGCTAGAGGTTTTATCGACCTGCCATCGCTGTGGGGAATTTTTCTCGGCGTGCGTCGCGCTGGTATCATCGAAGCCCTAGACGCCGGCCACTCCAACCACGAAATCATCAGCAATTTTGGTATTACCGAGCGAGGGTTACGCAACTATAAAAAGAACGACACCACCAGTAAATAGCCATAACCAATCAAGTCACGCTCACTATTTATCGTGAGCATGGCTTCTATATCGTTACAAGTATTTTTGCTATTAAGCGCTTAAACTCTATAATGGTCAAAGAGAATGACAAAGCAGGCGTAAACAACGATGAACAGAAAGAAAAAACTCAACGACAGACTAAAAAACAGAGTCAAAAAAACCAACGCAAAATTGCGCACCACCAATAAACCTCGATATATTGCTAAAGCCGAACGAGAAGCACAAACGACGTTAGATTCAAAAGACTTAGGCTTAGAAGGCTTGGGTTTGGAAGGCACAGAAACCCAATCAACATCAGAACCACAGGACGTTATCGTATGAAAAGCTTTCCCTCCCCGACTATAACCAATATTGAGAGTGCCATGTCCTTCGGCGGCCTGTTTGGCTTTTGCATCAGTATCATCATCGGATTTGGTGTTTCATCGGCTTTACCCACCATTATCAGTCAACCACAAATCTCCCAATTTGTTGCCGCTTGCATCGCGTTCGGTGTTTTTGGCGGCATGACGCTGGGTGCTCTGTGTTGGCCAGTGATCAAACTTAGTGGCAACAAAACCCAGCAACTTAAAATGTAGCAACACTTTTTAACAAAAAGTACAGAAAAGAATTCAGTCAACTGTTGGACATTTATCAATCAATCCATTACTATGCACGGGCATTCAAGCATGGAGATTGTATATTATGGGTCAACACTTAAGCCAGACTAGCTACGCCAGTCACACCAATTACGCCGATACAACAGCTGTTAACAACAGTTCTGATGTCGCCAATACCTTATTAGTCAGTGATGCTGATTCTACTGTCACAACGAACGCTACAAACAACGTCACTGCGACAACAAACGTTTGGCCTTTTAACACCTTGGCCGACGCGCTAAATGAGCCCCGACTCAAATCAGGTGACTTAGTCAATCTTAAAGAACGTATTACCAGCCACAGCGGTGGTGCCATATGGCACGTTGTTTGTAATTCACTTAAAGCCAACGGTTATGATAGCATCAGCAGCGTCGCCATCCCCTCGCTGGTACTAGCACTCAACTTAACCAAACAAATGACGGTTGAACAATTCGGCGCTTTCTCAGATGGAATTACCGACGATACTCAGACCATTCAGGCGGCCATCAACAGTTTGGCAGCCACCTTTGTCAAAGGTGCCACACTGGCGCTAAACCCCAATAAATCTTATAAAATCAGCGGTGCCGGGCTAACAATCCCGAGCAATATCACCCTTGATTGTATGTTTGCTAAAGTGGAATATACTGGCAGCAACACGGCCATGACCCTTGGTGATAATGCCAACACGCTGTCTTATCAACCTCAAGTATTAAATTTGCAACTCAAACTACAGCAAAAACAATCCATGGGCGTGATTTTGTTTGGCACAGTTCGAGGTAAGGTTACGGGGAACATTGAAGGGTGTGGTAACAGCCAGAGCAATGTCGGCGTCTTTGTCGATGGTGCCAACGTCTCGTCCTACCATAATCATATCGAAGTGCAATGCCGTCATATGAAAGAAGGTTTTCGTATCGGCAGCACTGGTTCTGCGGCACCTGCCACTCAATTTTTTTGCCGGGCGACTCAGCTATAACAATCCTCTTCACCCATTAACCGATGGTCGCCGCTTTATTTTAACAACTCGTAGGCGGAGGATTTATCCCCGCTAGCTCAAGAGTTTGTTGATATTTGGCGACCATTGCGGTCAACAGCCATTAGAAAGTAAAAATAAAGTCGATTTGTAACTGTTCAGACTTGTTTAGCGTACAAGTGTACGCTAAATTATGCAAAATTTTCAAAGAGAAAAAACCCATGGAACAAAAGAACAGTTATAGCAAAGAAGACTTAGAAAGTTGTGGACGCGGAGAATTATTTGGTCCTGGCAACAGTAAACTGCCTAAAGGCAACATGTTGATGATGGATCGCATCACCCATATCAGCGAAGAAGGTGGTGAATATGGTAAAGGTGAGATTGTCGCCGAGTTTGATATTAATCCTGACCTGTGGTTTTTCGATTGTCATTTTCAAGAAGATCCAGTAATGCCAGGTTGTCTGGGATTGGATGCCTTATGGCAGCTGGTGGGCTTTTTCCTCGGTTGGACCGGTGGTCCTGGTCCGGGTCGAGCACTGGGTGTGGGTGAAGTGAAGTTCACCGGCCAGATTCTGCCAACTGCATCTAAGGTGACCTATCGCCTGAACTTAAAGCGCGTGATCAAACGTAAGCTTTATATGGGTGTCGCTGATGGTGTGGTAGAAGTCGACGGCAAGGTCATTTATACTGCCAGCGATTTAAAAGTGGGTTTGTTTACGGATACCAGTAAATTCTGATAAACCTGCTGCGCATCTTTATTTATACCACTTCGTGGTGGTAAATGTATTGGTGCTGGTAATAGCAGGACTTGGGATCTACACCCGCCATTAAAGTGGGCACATTATTCGTGCTCACGCTTGGCCGCTATAAACCTGCTGTATTTCCTTGATATAATCGCCAAATCACACCAACCAATACATTAGCCGGAGCTAACCATGACTGATACTTTAACCATCACCCGCCCTGACGATTGGCATATTCATCTACGTGATGGCGATTTTTTACCTCGCACCGTCACCGACGTCAGCCGTTATTTTGGCCGTGCTGTCATCATGCCTAACCTAATGCCTCCGGTGACCAATGTTGCTCAAGCACAGGCGTATCGTCAGCGCATTGTTGACACCCAAAGCGACAACTGTTCATTTAATCCCTTAATGACCATCTACCTCACCGACAACACCACCGCTGCTGATATTCAGGCCGCCAAAGACAGTGGTTTTGTCGCCGCTGCCAAACTCTATCCTGCTGGTGCCACCACCAACTCCGCCTCTGGCGTGACCGATGTCAATAAGCTTTATCCTGTGTTTGAAGTCATGCAAAAAGTCGGTTTACCGCTATTATTACATGGCGAAGTCACCGACAGCGATATTGATATTTTTGACCGTGAAAAAGTCTATATCGATCGCACCTTAACTCCGTTGGTCGCAGCTTTTCCTCAGTTAAAAATTGTCCTTGAACATATCACCACAGCGGATGCCACTGCGTTTGTTAATGAATCTAGCGGTACCATTGCGGCCACCATCACCGCCCATCATTTGTTGTTTAACCGCAATCATATGTTGGTCGGCAATATTCGCCCGCATTTTTATTGTCTGCCGATTTTAAAGCGCAATATTCATCAACAGGCATTAATTCAAGCCGCGACCAGTGGCAGCAATAAGTTTTTCCTTGGCACCGACTCTGCGCCACATATCAAAGAAAACAAAGAGACCGCCTGTGGTTGTGCTGGTTCATATACAGCTCACGCCGCCATAGAGTTATACGCCGAAGCGTTTGAAGCCGCAGATGCTTTGGATAAGCTAGAAGGTTTTGCCAGTTTACATGGCCCAGATTTTTATGGTCTGCCACGTAATAGCGATACCATTACCTT
>JBLGCB010000528.1:0-4435 GCA_047617105.1 Phenylobacterium sp.
GCACGTCTGTCGGGTATCGAAAGTGAATATGCCTATGCGGTTTATCTATTAGCAGGGACTTTGGCATGGAACTATTTTGCTGAAACCACCGCAAGTAGTATATCAATGTTTAAAGATCGGGCTAATTTGTTGAAAAAGATCAATTTTCCGAGAGTTTGTATTCCCCTTATTGTTATTGGCACCACAACCGTCAATCATCTCATCTTAATGACCATCATTTTGCTTATCGTATGGGCCTTAGGGATTGCTCCATCTGAATCTCTTATGCTTTTGCCGATGTTGGTTCTTGTTAATTTGGGTTTAGCTTTGGGGCTGGGCATGATTTTGGCCGTTTTCGATGTTTTTGCGCGAGATATTGGCCATTTGTGGCAAGTTATCGTTCAATTTTGGTTTTGGTTAACCCCCATTGTTTATGTGGCGGATATATTGCCTGATGCTGTCCAAGAAATATTAAAGTACAACCCTATGTACTGGATTGTCAATGGTTATCAACAAGCCATCGCTTACGGTAACATTCCAGATTTACAACCTTTTGCGATTATCTCAGCTGTTATTCTTGTTCTTCTTAGTTTTGGCTTTGTCTTGTTTGTACGCGCCAGTAGCGATATTGTGGATGCCCTATGAGTGAGTTGAAAATTGATGTTAAAAACGTCTCAAAGATCTATCGAAAATATAAGAGTGAATTTCAACGTTTTCTTTCATGGTTTGGGCTAGCTGGTAACGCTGGAGAAAAACTAAAAATATTGGATGATATTAGCTTTAGCGTTATGGAAGGCGAAGCTGTCGCGTTGGTGGGAGAAAACGGCGCGGGTAAGAGTACGTTGTTAAAAATCATCACTGGAACAGTGCAATCAACCCATGGCAATATTGCAGTTAATGGTCGGGTGTCAGCTATCTTAGAATTAGGGTTAGGTTTTAACCCTGAAATGACCGGGCGACAAAATGTCTTTTTATCCGCTGGGGTCATGGGGTTTAGAGAAAAAGAAATACACCAGTTGGTCGAAGGTATTGCTGAGTTTTCTGAACTTGGCAAGTATTTTGATGAACCAGTGAGAACCTATTCAAGTGGTATGAATGTTCGTTTAGCTTTTGCCATTGCGACGGCGGTACGACCAGAAATCTTAATTGTTGATGAAGCCTTGTCAGTGGGAGATAGTTACTTTCAGTTTAAGTGTATGAACAGGATACGACGTTTTTTATCGGACGGGACAACTTTGTTGTTGGTGTCGCATGATTTAAGTGCCATTAAAGCGATGTGTGACAGAGCCATTTTAATCGATGGTGGTCGTGTGATTCATGATGGTGATGTGGTCAGTGTGACCGATTTGTATCAATCGTTAATGCTGAAAAAGCAAAATGAGTTGCAAATAGAATCGCAAAGGGGAAAAAATGGCGTTACTGTACAAAAAGCTAACGGTGATAATGCTGAGAAGCTCTCAACTACCCTAGTCGCAGAAGATATACTGCATCATGTGGTCATGGAATTGCTAGATGAAAGTGGTAGGCCTGTAAGTCATTTGGTCACTGGTAGTGAGTTAACGGTCAGAATTAAGGTGTCGTTTAAGCAATCTTTGGAGGATCCACACGTTGGATTTGGTATTCGTAATAAAGATGGTTTGACGATTTATGAATCCAATACTTATTGTTTGGGGTATAAGCCTGGCCGGGTAGATAGTATGGAGGAATTGTGTGTCGAATTTAGCTTCAAATGTCATCTGGGTGAAGGTGATTTTTCCTTTGTCTTAGGCGTGGCTGATGGTGGTTATGATCGTGGCAGTTTTAATGAAATAATTTACTTTGAACAAGACTACAAGGTGATCAAAATATTGTGTTCTGATAATGATACGTGGAGCGGCTTTTTTAATTTACAACCGATAATCAAGAGTGGTAGTGTGTTGTGATTTCCCAGATATTAAAAGTGTGGCGAGAAGCCGAGTTTGACTTTAGAGAATATGTTAACGCTGATGATGAATTAGCCCATCTATTTACCGAATGGGTTGACTACTATCGCTTGAAATGGGCTATTGCGAAAGTCATACAGCCCCGTTCTATATTCGAGATTGGTGTTCGTTATGGTTATTCCGCTCAAGCTTTTTTAGCTGCTGCCCCTGAAGCATGTTATGTCGGCATTGACCTTGACAGCAATGAATATGGTGGTGAAATTGGCGCAATTGATTGGGCGAGAAAAGCACTTGACCAATATGATGCCGATATACAGCTTGGTGACAGCCAAAAAATGTCGGCTTTCCCTGGTGATCGATATGACTTGATTCACGTTGATGGGCAACAAGATGGTGATAGTACTTATCTTGATCTCGTGAAGGCTCTAAAACAGGGACGTTATATCCTGGTTGATGGCTACTTTTGGTCTTCTGAAAACTATCAAGGCTGCAATGCTTTTCTTAAAGACAATAAAGAGTTGATTGAATACTACTTTGTGATCCCCGGTTATGCTGGCGAATTATTGATAAAGGTAAAAGAAGACAAAACTAATCATTTGTTGGAAGATACTGCGGATAAAGACAGCGAACAAATAAAGTCCCATTACGCAGATAATTATTATCTTATGGATTGTGGTGGGTTTAATGAATACAAAGCCTTTAATGGACAAAAGCTAATTGATTCACGGTTAGATGCTGTTTATAAAATTGCCACAGTTGCCAAAGGAATGCATATTGCTGATGCAGGTTGTGGTCGGGGAGAAATTGCCTATGCCTGTGTTCAGCGCGGCGCTACGGTTGATGCCATTGACTATTCTCCAAGTGCTCTTAAACTAGCACGAAATTGCTTTGCAAATGAAAAGAAATTATTATCCAAAATTAAATTTTATTGTAGTAGCATTACTGAGTTTAAGTTTAACAAAAAAACCGACAGGGTCATTGCCTCTGATTTGATAGAACATTTGTCTGCACCTGAACTGGACATTATGTATGGCAATATATCTAAAGGATTAAAGGATGCCGGACAGTTTGTTGTGCATACATTTCCTAATTTATGGTATTACCAATACGGCTACGAAGCACAACGTAAAGCTAAGCGTAAACTGGGGATTTATATGTCTCCACAACCAAGAAGCTATTATGAACAGCTTATGCATATCAATGAACAATCGCCAAGAGTTTTAAGAGATCAACTTAGTCAGCACTTTAAATATGTATTGGTATGGTTTGGTACGCCAGTAAACGCTCTTGGTAGTTTGACCCACAAGTATACTAAGACGGATTGTATCCAAGCTTCTAGTATATTTGCGATTGCCAGTAATAAGCCTATTGATATTCAAGCCGTTAAGAATGCTTATATGCAAGGCCCCTTATCGGCAGATGAAATGAATCGGATTGCGCTAACATTGGTTAAACAAGATAAGAAAATGCTGGGTCAGGATACATTGTCGTATACTGTCAATGTACGCAATAACAATCCTTTTTCGATTAGAAGCGTAGAACCTAATCCGATACACTTAGCTTATCACTGGAAAGATAAAGATGACAATGTATTGCTATTTGATGGTACTCGAACGGGAATACCGGAGGTACATGGCAATAGTGATCAAGATGTCGAGATGACGATTAAACGACCTGATCATCAAGGCGATTTAAAACTGGAAATTTGCATGGTACAAGAGGGGGTTAGCTGGTTTGAATTTACAGTTGATGACCATTTGATCACGCTAAATATTGCCAATTCATGATGGCTTATTTATCCCGACGAACATTGAACAACTATGATGGAAATTCATACTATTTACACTGGACTCGCAAGATATGATTGCTGAAGAAGAGAAAGTTAACGGTGCTGGAGATATTATTAATCTGGTTAAAAGTTATGCTGCTAAGCTTGAAAGAGAAGAACAAGGAAATTCGCTGGATGAGTCCATCTTGTCAGTGAGGGAACAAGCCAGTGGTGGTTTAGATGAGCTGCGCATAAATCAAGGTGCAGGAGCGTTAGCCGCAAGGCCCGATGCTGTACCTTTGGCCGAGTTTAATAAGCCACACAATACAGAATCTAGTACTGTGCCCCAAGTTGAAAGCACAGCGTCTCAGCAGGATGGGCGCATGAATGAACAACAGCAAAACTCTCAGGCAGAATTTAATATCGACACTTCACAAGCCTGTGGAACGGTCGAAAATGTGGTTGATTTGCTGCAAGGAGTCGATCGTTTTAATCACTTTGGCAGTACAAATAATATCCATTTGGGTGCTGGGAAGTCTGAATTTCACATTAATGATTTTTTAGCTTATCAAGGTGAAGATTTTGTGAGACATGCCTATTTTGCATTGTTGCACAGAAATCCGGATGCGGGTGGCTTGGAGAATTATGTTAATAAATTAAAAAACGGCAAGCTCTCCAAGATATTGATTTTGGCTGGTTTACGGCTGTCAAAAGAAGGGAGACGTAAAAAAGTTCGTTTAAATGGCTTATTTTTTCCATTAGGCCG
>JBLGCB010000529.1:0-4350 GCA_047617105.1 Phenylobacterium sp.
TGGTCAGGGCAGTAAAAGCATCAGGGCATTGGTAGATAATACAGATGGTGGTAAACTTTGGGTGTTCAGCCATCAGGGGTTATATCATGCCGAACACGGTATGCTTCAACCGGAGTTATTCAGGTTAACGACAAAGTTAGCAGGTACATTGGTTCAGTGGAATATTACGTTAAATGAAAACAATTGAGTTAAAAGTGGTTGAGTTTGATCCAAAACCCTACGGTAGATATCCAGATGACGGAGAGGGTTGTGGTCAAAACTATCGCGAAAAAATCTTAGCACCAGCATTACGTCAACATGACAAAGTGCATGTAGACCTTACTGGTTATAATCGTTACGGCCGTTCATTTTTAGATGAAGCGTTTGGTGGTTTAATCAGAGAATCTCACTTCTCTGGCGATGAGGTGAACAACAAGCTCACTTATTCTCATGACTTGCTGCAAAGCCTTATCACGGTGATTGATGACCGTATTGACGCGGCGATTCGGGATTGTAAATAGTGATCAACACACAACTGGTGATCGTCTTCGTTGGTTGGGCCTTTTTATTTTACCTCAACAACCGCACACTGAGGCGCAGTGAGTTATCCAGATTAAAAGACAATTTAACCAAAGCGCTTGAAGACTTATTTGATTGGTTAGATGAAACCGCCCGCAAGCAAGAGTTGGGGGCGCTGGAATTAGAAGAAGCGTTGGCGAGTAAGATATCGCTGATTGAATTTAGGTTTCGCCAGCTGAATGACTACGCCAAATTTACCCTGTTTGATCCGACGAGCCTTGCTGTTATGCGTGAAATAGACACCGCAATATTGGTTGAACAAAAGAAACTACCGCAACACATCCATAACCAGCAATACGATATTCTAGAGCAGATTGAACAATCGTATCACCAGCATTACTTTAAACAGAGCTTTTTTGCCCGGATTTGGATCAGCCGCAAAGATGATTTAACGGGTGTTATTGCTGGTTTGTCTCTTTCAATTCTGTTTTTTATTTTAGTTCGTTTGACTTTGAATTAACCCTTCATAATCCCACCAAGGTTTCCTGCATAAAAAAAAGGGCCGTTACGGCCCCTTGTTTTATCACTTATAGATGATTCTTATTCACAGGCATATTTACCAGACAAACATTCGTGGGATACCCAGCCGCCAGCAACATCTGGTGTCATATCCATTGGTAATGCTTTGTCGTCTTGTGATAAGTTTTTTAAGGCTTTTTTGTTCAGTTTGATTTTCTTTTTGTTTAGTTGCAGTTTCATTATGCATTCCGTTTTGTTGTTTAATAAGTGGTAATAAAACGCAAGGGCGATGAATGCCCACGCATGTCCCATATTCGCCAATTGTTCCGACCAAGTCAATACTTTAATTCAATAAAATCAATGGGTTGTCGGTCTATCCGGCAATGCCCGTAAATGACTTTGCCCATTTGTTCATATTTATACAATGGTGTTCAGATTTATACAGTTGCGACTGTTCATTTTTATACACTTGTTTATTGCTAATAAGTTTTATTGTTATTTATCAGTCGCTTACTATTTAATTATATTGTGGCGCGGCTTTTGCTCTATCTAGACAAGATATGGCAATAATGACCAATATGGAGAAATCTGGATGACTGCTGATACGATGAATACAATGACGACAAGCTCTAAAGGCCTAGTTAAAGGCTTAGACGGCTTAAACGATGAGACGAGCTTGGCTTTTACTGCAAACACAGCCTTAAAATGGTCTGCGCAATGTTGGTTTGTGGTGATGATGGCTGGGCAAATGGTTTTTGCCTATTATGTGCTGGTGTTTTACGGCGGTGCAGCCATGAGCGAGGGCCTAGAAAAATGGAATGAAGTGCTGCCCCATGGTTATATTCAGGGTGATGTGATGGGCAATACGGCCGTGGCGATGCATATTTTTCTCGCCTTTATTATTGTTGTCTGTGGACCACTGCAACTGATCCCACAAATCAGAGCCAAATTTCCGGCTTTTCATCGCCTTAATGGTCGTATCTATATGCCGACGGTTTTTATCGTCAGCCTGACCGGGGTATATATGATTTGGGCGCGCCAGGGTGATGATGACTTGATCAAGAATCTGGGTATTAGCCTCAATGCGGTGTTGGTGATGATTTTTAGTGTTGTGGCAGTGCGTTATGCCATGATGGGCAAAATTACGGTGCATCGTCGTTGGGCGTTACGAATGTTTTTAGCGGCCAGTGGGGTGTGGTTTTTTCGGGTTGGTTTGATGTTATGGTTGTTCATCAATAATGGCCCGGTGGGTTTTGATCCAAAGACTTTTGAAGGGCCGCTGATCACTGGCCTGACTTACGCCCAATACCTGGTGCCGCTGGTGGTGCTTGAAGCCTATTTGCGTACTCAGGACAGTGCTGGTGCGTGGGGTCGCCTCAGTATGGCCGCTGTTTTGCTGGTATTGACCGTCGCCATGGGGGTTGGTATTTCTCTTGCCGTGATGGGGATGTGGCTGCCGCGTTTGTAGAGGGGAGTCAATCCGCTACCGACGCCACCATCACATCATCTTGATAAACAAAGTCCTGCTGGCCGGGCAATTGAACAAAACGCTGATATGGCTGACGGGCATAAACCGCAGTGAATTTATCCTCACCGCTGGTGGCATAGGGCACCGTGAGCTGATACTGGCCTTGGCTATCGGCTCGGGTGGTACGGGTATAAACAAAATCTCGCCCACTGCTACTGATATGTAGGTTCAATCGCAATTGCACCAAAGCATCCGCTTGGGTTTGGCCGCTGATGGTGGCACCGGGCACCACCTCGTAAATCTTGATACTGGCCTGAATTTGGTCATCATATAAATAACCATCGTCGGTGATCACCAAATCACCTTTAACCCATTGCTGGTATTGTTGGCGTTGTGCTGAGGTTTCAATCGGCAAAGCGTGTAAACGGTAATTGAATGTTTGTCCGTCAGCTTGCATTTGCAGGAAGGAGGCATGGTAATGTTGCGCCGGGCTTTCATATACCAAGCGGTAATGGCTCAGTTCAAGGCCATCTTTGGCATAGAGTTTGGCGACCATCGAATTGTGATGGATAGGACCAAAAGAGATGCGAGGAATGGTTTTACCTTTGGCATTAAATACGCCATCTTGGCTGGCTTGCAGAGTCCTGCCAGTTTTTTGCGCTTTGGCATTAAAAAACGGCCCATAAGTCTTGGCATCGACGATGGCGTAGCGAATGGCTTGGCCGTCTTGACACTTTGGACATAACCGTTGTAACGATTGGGCTTCGCTTTGCGCCAGGGTCCATTTGGGCACCGGGCCAGAGGCATAACGGCTCCAAATGGGAATGCGATCGCCGTGCGAGGCAATGATATTACCAAAATCCCAGGATGCCATGATGCCGTAATCTGGTTGGCCTGGCTTCATCACTGGAGATAGCGGGGTGCGGGCTGGTGTCGGTGAATGCTGGCGTAGCCATTCGAGTGCCTCATACCAAGCATCTTCATAAATGATGATAGAAGATAGCTTAACCTTATCAACCCACGGTGTTGCCGATATTTTTAGCGGGTAAATCGGGGTGATCAGCAATGCGGTTGTGGTGAATAGGGCACAAACTGCCAAAACAGGACGTAAAGTCGATGTCCATCGATAACCTTTATATAACGCAATCATCGCGCAAAAGGCCAAAAATGCTGGTGGGGTATAACCAAAATCACCCGTTGAACACCAGATGATTGTCCAGATTAACCCCATCGTAAGCGGGATAATGGTTTCAGTGGCGATTTGGCGTTTTAATGCCATCACTAGCCCAGCGATAAAGCCTAGTATGGCCAATAACCCGATGCTGCCACTGCGATAGAAAAAGAGTTCAGCAGTGACCTCTGATTGCTCGCGGATCATTGGTGTTCGGCTGCCCAATAATACCTCGATAATCTTTTGGCCCATTGTGGTGGTGTTGAGGATAACTAGGGTGATGGTTGTCACCGCCAAGAAGCCGGCCCATGGGATGGCGGTGTTTTTTAGGGCTGAGCTTTTTGGCCACCTGTTCAGTAGTTGCGCCATTAGCGATAAATAAAGCCACGACCCGACAGTCAACCCTATGGCACCGAACAATAACCACCGCATACCTCTGGGATACAGTTCGAGTTCAGGCCAGCCAAAATGAACGATTCCGAAACATATTAGCAGTGCCAAACCATAACGGATGCTGGCACGGGCCAGTCGTTGAGGTTGTTCTCCTGCGGCCAGCGCGATGGTCCAATACAATAATAAAGCTGGGCCAATCACCGCAAAACTCAGCGCTGCACCTTTCCAAGTGTAAGTGAGCACGATCAATGGTGAGGCGGCCAAAAAAGCGTGTTGCCACTGTTGGTGTTGTCGCCAAGCG
>JBLGCB010000530.1:0-4342 GCA_047617105.1 Phenylobacterium sp.
GAGCCAGCGGCTTTAATGGTGGTGCCCAAGCAACAGTAAACATCGTCTACTGTAAAACGTTCTTTTTGCTGCTCTTCACTGTGGGCCAGGCGATCAAAGTCGACCCGATATTCGAGTAATTTAGGGTGTTGAATGCCCAAAGGACGACGCACCAGAGCGGTCACTTGTTGATAGTTATCATCGTTGAGGAGTTGTTGCAGGCAATGTTGACCAATCAGGCCACTGGCACCGACTATTAACGCGGTTTTGTTTGGCATTTTGTTATCCTTATGCTCATATTGTATTAGCTTAGCTAAAAAGTGCCTCATGTTACCTTAAAACCAAAATGATTAATGGTTTATTTACACTGCTTTTAATGGCGTAAAAGCGTTATGATAACTAGTTATCGTCCAGAAACTCACATCCATGTGAGATTTCAGGATGAAACTGCGTTCAAACAAGTGGAACTTCGTTTGCTTTTCAACAAGTTGAAAAGGCGGCACATCCGTGTGCCACATATCTAGAGCCCTGAAACTGCGTTTCAAAACGGCACTAACTAGCTAACTAACCATTAAGGAGTTTTGCTTATGAAAAGTTGGGTAACAGAATCCATTCGTAAAATAGAAGCTGATGCGCATCGCTCAGCCGATACTCACCTGTTTAAATTAAATGTGCCGGGCCTTAAGGGCATTGACTTGTATTTAAAAGATGAAAGCACCCATCCAACCGGCAGTTTAAAACATCGCCTAGCCCGCTCATTGTTTTTATATGCGCTGTGTAATGGCAAAATCCGCGAAGGCGCGACCATCATCGAAGCCTCCTCAGGCAGCACGGCGGTGTCAGAAGCTTACTTTGCCCGCATGATTGGCTTGCCTTTTATCGCGGTGATGCCCAAAACCACCGCGCAAAGCAAAATCCGCCAAATAGAACTGTATGGTGGCAAATGCCACTTTGTTGATGTTTCTCATCAAATGCATGATGCCTCGGTGACCTTAGCTGAATCTATGGGGGGTTACTTTATGGATCAGTTTACCAATGCCGAGCGGGCCACTGACTGGCGCGGCAATAACAATATTGCGCAAAGTATTTTTAAACAAATGGAATGCGAACCCTATCCTGTGCCCAGCGCATTGGTGATGAGTGCGGGCACTGGCGGTACGTCGGCGACTCTGGGGCGTTATATCCTCTATAAAGGTTATGAAACCCGATTGGTGGTGGTCGACCCGCAAAACTCAGTGTTTTATGACAGTTATAAAACAGGTGATCGCACCATTACTTGCGAGACGTCGAGCCGTATTGAAGGCATTGGCCGCCCTAAAGTCGAACATTCTTTTCAACCAGATGTGATTGATGAAATGATGCAGGTGCCCGATACCGCCAGTATTGCCACCATATTATGGCTGGAGAAAATCATTGGTCATAAAGCAGGGGCATCTACTGGCACTAATTTGTGGGGCGCATTAAAAGTCGCTGAACGAATGATTGCCAATAATGAGCAGGGCTCGATAGTGACCCTGATGTGTGATAGCGGTGAGCGCTATCTTGATACTTATTATGAGCCGCAGTGGGTCAAAGACAATATTGGCGATATCCAGCCTTGTTTGGATAAACTGCAATTTTGGCTGGATGGCTAGTCGTAGGCGGGGGATTTATCCTCGCTTTTGCTCTAACACCCGCTAATACCCCAAAGTCCCTAAAATTATTTTTAACTAATAATGCATCTACAAGTTATCGGTCTTTACCAACAGGCTTTTCATTGCCATCAATGGCCTGTGTCGCTTCGTTAGGTGGCAATAGTGAATATTAACTGAATAACTATTCTGCTCAGATGCAATACTATAACCAAAACTGCAAACGACTGATTGTAGGCCAGTTTTACACGAGACTTTTTGTTAAATTTTTGCCATACTACGCCCCCTAAATGTCACAAAGATGTTTTGTTTATCGTTTATTATCGTGTTTCTTATGCCAAAACAAAGCCCGGTAAAATGGCTATATTAAGGGGAAATTTATGTCTGATCAAATGACCGTCACCCGTGAGTTATTTAATGAAGTGATGGTGCCAAATTATGCACCGTCTCAAGTGATCCCTGTCAAAGGTGAAGGTTCTCGTGTTTGGGACCAACAAGGTAAAGAATATATCGATTTCGCCGGTGGTATTGCGGTGAATTGTCTGGGCCATTGTCATCCAGCCTTAGTGGGTGCTTTAAAAGCGCAAAGCGAAAAGATTTGGCATTTAAGTAATGTTATGACTAATGAGCCAGCGCTGCGCTTGGCGAAAAAATTGACTGACGCGACGTTTGCCGACCACGTTTATTTTGCCAACTCTGGTGCCGAATCCAATGAAGCGGCATTAAAACTGGCTCGCCGCTGGGCATTAAAAGAGCACGGCGAACAGAAATCTCAAATCATCGCCTTTAACAAAGGTTTCCACGGTCGTACTTTCTTCACTGTTTCCGTTGGCGGACAAGCCGCTTATTCTGATGGTTTTGGACCAAAACCTGGCGACATCCAACATGCTGATTTCAACAACCTCGACAGCGTAAAAGCACTTATTTCTGATAAAACCTGTGCCATCATGGTTGAACCTTTACAAGGCGAGGGCGGTTTATTGGCCCCAGACGAAGGTTTCTTACAAGGTCTTCGTGAACTGTGTGACCAGCACAATGCTTTGTTGATTTTTGATGAAGTTCAGACTGGTGTTGGCCGTCTAGGTGATTTGTATGCTTATATGGGTTACGGCGTGACGCCTGATATTTTGACCTCAGCCAAAGGTCTTGGTGGCGGTTTCCCTATCGGCGCGATGCTGACCACCGCTGATATTTCAAAGCATTTGGTACTGGGCACTCATGGCAGTACTTATGGTGGTAACCCACTGGGTTGTGCAGTCGCTGAAGCGGTGCTTGATACCGTGAATACGCCTGCCGTACTCGATGGCATTAAAGCCAAAGAGCAATTGTTCCTTGATGGCCTTGCAGCGATTAATGCCAAACATGATGTGTTTAGCGCATTTCGTGGTAAAGGCATGTTGCTCGGTGGCTTGCTTAACGAAAGTTACAAAGGACGTGCAAAAGACTTCCTTAACGCCGCTGCTGAACATGGCTTGATGTCATTGGTCGCTGGTGCCGATGTGGTGCGTTTTGCGCCATCGTTGGTGATCCCTGATGCGGATATCAAAGAAGGTTTGGCACGTTTTGAAAAAGCAGTGGCTCAAGTTGTAAACGGCTAGTCGCTGTTACAACATCAGTATAGAGGTGGCGTTTAGCCGTGACTCCAGTCGCGTTTATCGCCACCTTAATTTTTTAATGTAAAGTCTGATGAAACCCACTTTGAATTTCATTAACGGGTTGTTTTGGCTTTCACCAATCAGGAGTAAGCGACAGTGTTGATTGTTCGCCCTATCCGCAAAGACGATTATTCGGATCTGTTTAATATTGCAGAAGAATCTGGCCATGGGTTTACCTCATTGCCAGTTAACGATGAATTGTTACGCAATAAAATTGCCCGTTCAGAAGCGTCTGTGCGCAAAGATATCGACCAGCCTGGTGATGAAGGTTACCTGTTTGTGCTTGAAGATACTGAAACTGGCGCAGTGGTTGGCACCAGTGGTATCGAAGCCGCTGTGGGCATGAGTGATGCTTTTTACCATTATCATATGGGCAAAGTAGTACACAGCTCTCAGGCACTAAACGTATACAATACCACCGAAATTCTGACCTTGTGTAATGACTATACCGGTTGCACCGAAATTTGTACCTTGTTTTTACGCGAAGCGTACAGACAAGGCAACAATGGTCGCTTATTGTCGAAATTCCGCTTTTTGTTTTTGGCTGAACATCAACAGCGTTTTGCTGAAACCGTATTGGCTGAAATGCGTGGCGTGTCAGATGAGAACGGCGATTCTCCTTTTTGGAAATGGCTGGAAGAACACTTTTTCTCAATGGATTTCCCTACCGCGGATTACATGACGGGTATTGGCCAAAAAGTCTTTATTGCTGAATTGATGCCCAAATATCCTATTTACGTCAATTTGTTGAGTAAAGAAGCGCAAGCCGTGATTGGCAAAGTGCACGATAAAACCCGTCCGGCGTTACAACTGCTCAAATCTGAAGGTTTTTGCAGTCGTGGTTATATCGATATTTTTGATGGCGGACCAACCGTTGAAGCCAATATCAATCATATTAAAACCGCTCGCAGTAGTCGAAAACTCAGAGTGCGGATTGGCGATGAAGCCAAAACGACCAGCGATTATTTGATTTGTAATTCACTATTAGCCGATTTCAGGGCGACGTTGTTGCCACTGAATATCCATTGTGACAGCGAATCAGTGGTATTAAGCGCGCAAGTGGCCAAACACCTGATG
>JBLGCB010000531.1:0-4313 GCA_047617105.1 Phenylobacterium sp.
TATTGGTCATACCTATTACCAACTCAATCTCGATCATGTTGTATTCAGAGTAACGGCAGACAATACATCCGGCTACGAAGAAGTCACTTTAAGCCACCTTTTTTCTGCCCTGTCTGATGTGACCAAATTGGTTTATTTTAATGCCTGCCAATCAGCCTTCCCCACCAGTCAATTACAGCATTCACTGTATTGGGCAGCCATCCAAAAAGGTGTTAGTGCACTGGGTTTCACTTTCCCAGTTGCTGACGCCAAAGCGATTTATTCTGACTTGTTTTATCTTGATTATTTTAGCCATGGACTCGCATCTGCGGTTAAAAACCTCAATATCCGAATGATTAACGGCACCAAAGAAGCTCCACCCTTATCCATCGCAGTGCACGGCGATCAGCCTGACTTTGAACCAATCAAACTGACCAACGTTCAAACCTCAACCCCATCTGACAACAGCCGTATTGAACGTTTTATTGGCAGGGATAACGTATTACATAAAATCCATCAACTGTTCGAACAAGGCAAAACCACCATCAACCTATACGGTCCTCAGGGCTGCGGTAAAAGTGCCGTCATCCACCGATATGCTCAACAATTTAATCATCAACTGAGTGAAGAAAATAGCTTAGAGGCGGTTTTATATCGATTGGTGGATAAAAACAACACCTTGATGCTGGTTGAAAGTCGCAAGCCATTATCAGTCAATGCACTAAAGTTACTCACCACAGTCAAGAATGACACCATTGGACAACTGGTTTTGCCGGAGTTTAACCACAGCGAAGTCCAACTATTTAAAAAGCTGAACAATCAACAAATCAGCCCCAGAAAAGACAAATTAAACCGCCTCGATATTCTAAGCCGTATCACCAACCCGGCAATATTGACTTCACAACAATTCGCCGCACAAAATCAATTGTATAAAACCCAAGCAAGCCACTTAAACCTCTCGTCAGAGCAGACGGCTGCGTTGCATTTTTTAATCGCCAGCCCGGTGGATATATCAACCAAAGAAATCCAATATCTAACGCTGCTAAAAATCATCCCCGCCCACTATCAACAGTCACTGCAAACATTAATGGATGCCAACCTAATCTGCTGCTTTAATCATAGCTATAGTGTCTATACCCATTGTGCCTTACAATTTTCAGCCCGATATTACCCAGATATGTCAACCGAGGTAGTCAAAAACAACCTCAATAAACTGTGCTGGTTTTTTGAGGATAAAAGCCGCAAAGCAGAACAAGCGCGCAATACCGAACTTGCGGTTTATTACACTAGGCAAGCCAAGTCCCCTCTTGAAACCCTAGGCGATAGTCAAAAGCTGGCTGGCAACGCCTCAGCAGAAGCCATCTTATTGACCAACCTTCCCTACCAAAGCACCGAGGATATATTGACCCGCGCGCAACAAGGGCTTGAAGTCCTGCGCCATTGCTTTACAGATGATCCTGATTTTGCCCCGTTTGCCATCGCTCAGTCATTGGGTTTAATCGCACTGCGGCTAAAACGCACCGATTATGCCCGCGAACAATTACTGGCAGCGGTCAACTTATTGCCCAAAGTCAATTTGATCAAACGTGAAAGTGGTTTTAGCCGGGCAACGATGTTATATCGGGCTTTGGCGGATTGTTATATCGAACCAAAGCGCCGGATTGAATTATTACAAATCGCAAAAGGCTATTGCCAACAAGATTATAACCACAAAGATGCTGACAGCATCCAAACCCACATCAATATTCTGCTAAATAAGGTATAACCTCGATGGATTCAGAACAACGATTACTAGATGTCATGTCCCTTGAACCAAGTGAGCATGTCGCAGCATTGCAACAATGGCAAGACGATGGCGTATTCGACGATGGTAACTACAAAAAGCTGCTGTTATTTTTCATTGACAAAAAAAGAGAGTTTGAAGAAGTCAGCACCGAAGCCGCAACACAAGTTGATAACGTAATTAACGCCATGATGCTTTTTCAGGCATTCTATTTAAAAGTCGCAGACATGCAAGAACTGTTAACCAACAGCAATATTGATACTGGCAAGCACAATAATGACAGTACAAATCGAATCCACGAACTCAACGATATGACCGCTCAAGCTGTCGATTTAAAGTACCAAGCTTCGCGGGAACGCAGCACTGAAAAATTACAAGCCTCTTTGGATATGCACCTCAATATCATTGATGAACTTCAGCACTTGGATATGCCAGATTTGTTGGCGCGAAACTACTATCAGGCAGCATTGGTTTACAAACGCCAAGAAAAATACAGCCAATGCGTAGACTTTATCGAAAGAGCCATATCGATTAACGAAGCCCTGGGTATCGAAGAAACGATCATGTCCTATCGTATTGCCTTAGCCCAAGTGTATGTCCAAATCAAAAACCATAAAGATGCTTACGACCTGTATTTAACCCTTAAAAATTATTACGAAACCATGCCGCCAGATGATTCGCTGATCTTCATCTATGATGGCTTAGCTGAGCTTCATTGGATTCGAAATGAACGAGAATATTACTTGGATATCGTTCAGGGGATGAATTACCTTTTTAAAGCTGTATTAAACCAAGCTTTACCTATGTACCCCGGCCTGGAGCGCAACCTGTGTAGCACATTTGATTTGTTCAAAGAATTTCGCTGTTACCAGCAAGCCCTTGATGAATGCTTGGCTGAATTTAATACCAATCGCGACACCCTTAATCAACGACTCCAAGGCTACAGTATTTAAAATGCCCTGAAAAACGGAGGTAATATCGATGACAACTGAATCACAAGACGACCTGACCTGCCCCTATTGCCTCGAATTAATCAAAGATGTGCAAATTAAAGACTTGGTCAGGCGGAAATTAAAGGCCCCACTTTACCGAGGTTCTGCCATCACTGGCCAAAAAGCCAAAAAAGTGCCTATCTCTTGCCCTTGTTGTGAAGAAGAGATCATTATCGAAATCACTGAGGATGAACTGAATCAATGAAAATAACCGAGGGCAGAAAATCCGCCACACCGGCGAGTGAAAAAGCGACAAACAACCCAAACGCCAAGGCCATTACCGCCTTAGATAACTTGGAAAAGGAATCGATGCCAACGGTTGAGGCATTTTTGCAGCATATTCCGGCGTTTAGCTTTGTCTTGCTGGGTCTGTATGGCGCGTCGTTAAAAAGTTTTATCGAGATATCAACGACCAACCCGCTGATTCAACAGCATTTAATCCTCGCGAAAATATTACTACTGGCCCCCATCCTAACCCTGTTTGGTGGATTAATATTGCCTTTAATTGGCCTGTTTCCCCGTCGCTTCGAAGCCGACTTAAACGCAATCGAACAGGCCATAGAACGTAACTTGGTTATGAAACGAAAATTTGCCAAACTCGGCGTGGTGGCGATGGTAATGTCATTTATTCTGATATCTACCGTATTCAGTTTGCTGATTATCACCATATGAAAATATGAGGGTCAAATGAGTCAAGTGCTAAACGACATCGAACGATTGACAGATTTTGCTTATCTGCAACAGCGTTTACACGGTGCAACAGCAGCGGACGTACATGCGCTGGTCAAAGCGTTTACCGTCGCTTTTGATCATCTACCTGCCCAACAACAAACCCAGTTTGCGCTATGGCAAAGCTTTTTTAGAACCTCAGTCAATATACTGGCGAAGGCCAATCAGCAGTGGCCCGCCCATAAAATATTACTGCAATTGGCGATGGAACATGCCGATAACAGCCCGGTCACCCAAGCTGCGCAGTTATGGCTTGAGGGTGGTCATTGTGACTGGGTTTGGTTAAAAAGAACCGATCGTCCTGCTCAGTTGAACCAAAATCCACGGTTGATGATTTTACAAGGACACCGCTATCTTTGTTCAGATCAGATGTTGGTGTGGGACTCAAAAAACAACTTAACCATAAAGGATATTAACCATCAACAATGTCTCGCATCATTGCCTGATAGCGTAGAAATAACGGTATTATGTAATGGCTATATTGCACTATTAGATAACACTGGTGGACTTAAACTATGGGACCCAGTCAATCATCAATTGGTCCACGAACTGGTTGAAGGCGGTACAGAAAACCCTATAGAAAACATCCAGGAAATCTCAAACCATCGAATCATCACCAGCGGTGCAAATCTACCGGTTAAAGTCTGGCACACCGATTGGGGAAAGCACTTACTCACCATAGACATTGGTCATCCAACCTCTTACCAGGTTTTAGTTCTTTCAACCGATGCAGTGGCTATTTGGTATCATCAGAATATTACAATATGGGACCTGAAGACAGGCAAGCGCATAGACGGATTTGGTGGTGCTTTTACAGATATTCATCAACT
>JBLGCB010000532.1:0-4307 GCA_047617105.1 Phenylobacterium sp.
AAAAACGCTGCGCCCATCAATATCAACGCAATCATCGCAGAGGTTCGTACAGCCCCTAGCAAGCCCTCAAAGCAACTTTGCCAAGAGAAGTCACCTTGCAGCACCGACAATGCGAACGCGCCTATCGCCCCGATTGCGGCAGCCTCTGTCGCGGTCGCAATACCCGCATACATCGACCCTATCACCAGCGCTATCAATAACACTAACGGGATCAGAAACCGTGATTCTTTGATTTTTTCAATAAACGTTAATCGCGGTTCACCGGCCTGATGATCTTCTTTATCGTAAATCAGTGACCAAATAATAATGTAGCCCATAAATAAACCTGCCAAGACCAAACCCGGTATCACTCCAGCCATAAACAGTTTGGTCAGCGATTCATTCACCGTCACCCCATAAACAATCAAGGTGAGCGATGGCGGTATCATCAATCCCAACGTCGCAGCACCGGCCAGCGTGCCCACCACCATTTTTTCAGAATAATTGCGCTTACGTAGCTGGGGCATGGTCATCTTGCCGACCGTGGTTAAAGTCGCCGCAGATGAGCCCGAAATGGCCGCAAACAGCGTACAACCAACAATATTGGTATGCAGCAGCCCGCCAGGCAAACGGGTCATCCATGGCGCAAGCCCTCTAAATAAGTTCTCAGAAAGACGAGTACGATAAAGAATTTCGCCCATCCAAATAAACAGTGGCAAGGCGGTTAAACTCCAACTGGTCGAACTCGACCAGATAGCCGTTATCATCGCATCACCTGAGGTGTAGTCAGTAAAAACCGTCATCGCCGCCCAAGCACAACCCATCAGTGCCAGACCAATCCACACCCCGATGCCTAACAACAGCAACAAAGCAAACAGAAAAACCACTGCTAAATACATCAAATCCATGGTCATTATCCTTCTATATCTAGATTGTTGTCTGAGGTATTAGCACTAGGTTCAACATCTTTGCCGTTCATCAATGCTTGTACCAAGCGGTCAATCATCGCGATAGCCAAAACCGCCGTGCCTACCGACATCGCAATCTGGGGGATCCAAATCGGCGTTGCATCCTGAGCCTGACTAATTTCTTGCAGTTGATATGACCAATAGGTGGTTTTAATCGCGTAATAACTGAAAAACAAAGTGATCACACTTGATATGGCCAAACACCAGATATCGACCCAATGACGATAAACGCCCGAACCTTTTAAAAACAAGTTCACCCGGATGTGAGAACCTTTGCTAAAAGCGTAACCAAGGGCAAAAAATGAGGTTGAACCCATGCAGTATCCGGCATAAGCGGTGAGACCTGGCATGGTGATACCAAACCAGCGAGTGAACATTTGTGCGATGATAATCATCAATAACACCACCAACGACAGCGCGGCAATGCCACCACTGACAAGATAGAGATTATCTAAAGTATTGCGGATTGTTTTCATTCTTTTAACTCCCCTATCATTAATTTCAACGTTGTTGGCTGTTCTGACGCCAACCGGGTTCGATAGTCACTAAGAATCGCCTCACCAGCCGGTCCCATCGCATCCGTCCATTCTTTGGTCAGCACATTGCCGATTTCACGGAGTTCGGCTTTGAGTTGCGGCCCAGCTTCTGACACCTTCATGCCATTCTCTGCCAATTGATCAACATACCATTGGGTCAGTTCTTGCGCCCGATTGGTGCCCGTTTGTTCGGCGTAGGCGGCTGACGACATCACACAATCTTGGTTATGCTGCGACAACGCCTGAAAAAGTTCTTTGTTGGCAAACACATAACTTCTTGGTAACCAAGCTTTAAGATCATAATAGTAATCCAAATGTTCCCACACTTTACGGTCATAGCCGGTTGAGCCTGACGATATCAGCGATTCTACCACCCCAAGGGCCAACGCCTGACTCAGTTCAGCCGCTTCGATTTGAATCGGCACCATGCCTGCTAGCTCAGCAATACGGGCGGTTGCGTTATTATAGGCGCGAAATTTAGAGCGCTGCATATCGGTTTTACTGGTCACGGCGGTTTTAAAATACAAACCCTGCGGTGGCCACGGCACAGAATACAACAGCACCAAATGTTCTTGGTCCATCACTTGTTTAAGCGGTTCTTTAGCCGCTGCCCACAAGGCATTCGATTGGTCAAAACCGGTGGCAATAAAGGGGATAGAATCAAAAGCAAACAGTGGGTTTTCATTGGCGTGGCTCGATAACAGCCGTTCACCGATGGCGGCTTGCCCGGTTTGCACCACTCGGCGAATTTCGTGGCCTTTAAACAAAGAGCCGCTGCCGTGAATAACGATGTCGAGTTCACCATTGGTGCATTGATACACTTTTTCGGCAAACTTCTTGGCATTTTGGGTTTGATAATTACTGTCTGAATAGGCCGTGGGCATATCCCAGCGGGTGACTTTGCCGTTGTTATCCGGCAGATTGAATTTAAGATACAGGCCAGTTGACCCCAGTATCATTAACAGAAGCAGAATGATTCTCATGGATTTTGTCACTATTGTTGTTTTGAATGAGCCTTATAGGCTTCGTCGGCTTAGCGGGGCTTAGTGTAGCGTGAACTGGCGGGGTTTTAAATCAATATGATGACTGTCTTGTCGATGCGTATTGCCATGCGTTAAGTCGCCTTTTTATTTGGCTTATGGCGAAATTGAACATTCGAAGTAAATCGTTTGCAGCAGATCGGATCTGCTTGCGCTGGAGTATCGGCTTAATTGCACTGATTGTGACTGTGTTAAAACTGGCGGATATTTTGCCAAGTAGTGAAACCACAGCCCAGCGCGAAGACATAGCAGAGTTGCAGATCATTCGCGGCGGGTCTGGTCCGACACTTCGGCCGCTCCCACAACAACACCACCACACCATCAACAACACCAGGCTAATAACAAAACTGCGCCAAAGCCATCTTAAGCTTACTGCTAAGGTCTTCAACATCCTTGGCATTGCTCAGCACTTTCTCAGTATTGTCGGTGCTTCTTTCTGACAACGAATAAATACTATATACCATCGAATTCACCCCTTTCACCGCCTGAATCTGTTCGCTATAACTGGAGTTAATCGACTGATTTTTAGTCATAATATCGGCAAACGATTGGGTGATAACCTGCAAACTCTTTTCGGTTTGACGAATGGTTTCAGCGCCTTCATTGGCATCTGCGGCATTTTTAAACATCTGGGTGGCAGCAGTGTCAGTAGCCTCACGGATATTGGCAATGACCTTTTCAATTTCTAAAGTGGATTCTTGAGTACGTTGTGCCAAGGCACGTACTTCATCGGCCACCACCGCAAATCCCCGGCCCTGCTCCCCTGCCCGTGCCGCTTCAATCGCCGCGTTTAACGCCAATAAATTGGTTTGTTCTGCCACCGCTTTAATCACCCCTAACACCGAATCAATCTTCTGACCATGTTCGCGCAATACATTCATTTGTTCAGCCGAGTGGTTAATGGCCTCAGCCAGTGAACGTATTTTGCTGGTCGCTTGTTTAATCACATTGAAATTGCTCAAGGCATGAGAGTCAGCATCCTTACTGACTAGGCTGGTTTGTTCGGTGTATTGCTGAATCGATTCTGCCGAACGAGTCATTTGCTCAATAGAGGTGGCGGCGTTCGATAATTCATCCTGGGTGCTGTCGGCTTGCCCTTTGGCATCATGACAAGCGCTGAGGGTACTTTCGGCGGCCAAATCCAATGACTGGCCGATATGCGTCAGGTCACCGACAAATTCAACAATGCGATCCATCATACGGTTAAAACAAACGCCAATCTCATCAAACTCGTCGCCACTGGTAATGTCTACCCGTAATCCGAGGTTTGAATGTTTTTCGACATTACGCATGGTTTTGCGCAGGTGTTTGAGGGGTTTTCGAATCGAGCGATAAATCGATAAGCTCAGCAGTAAAATCACCGTCGCCACCAACATCATCACCAACACAATCACCCGATTCATATCACTTGAAGCTTGCGCATTATGGCTGATTTCAGTGCTGGCCAGTTGTTTTTGCAGTGCGACCAATGCGTCAAGGCCACTGAGAAAAGGTTCCAATTCGCCATACATTTGCAAATCAACATAATTGCTCATGCTATAAGAAGACGCTTGTGCGATAAAACCAGCCAGTTTGTCTACCGCCGCCATCGCCGTTTGGTATAACGGTGTGAGCGTTTTGGCCATTTTTAATTCTTGATCTGATAAATTCGATTGCTGATAGGCTTGCCATTGCGCCTCAATCTCAGTGCGTCCTTGGTTGACCTTCACCTTAGCTTCATCCCACATCACCATGCCACTGCGGGCCTTATGGGCAACATCAATCACATCAGAGGTGAAAGTGCG
>JBLGCB010000533.1:0-4290 GCA_047617105.1 Phenylobacterium sp.
CAACCCCACCGATGCCCATCCGGTCACCGGTGCCAAAATCAAACAAAAAGTGATGAAAGGCACCCCGTTGATTGTTATCGACCCAGTGGTGACAGAGTTGGCCCGTTTCGCCAACTGGCATCTGCAATTACGCCCTGGCAGCAATGTCGCCGTACTCAACATGATGTCTCGCTTTATTATTGAAGCCGACTTGGTCAGTCAAGATTTTGTCGATACTCGCTGTGAAGAGTGGGAAGAATACAAAACCGCCATTTTAGCGCTAGATATTAATGACATGGCCGAGGTCAGCGGACTCGACCCAGCGTTGGTCAAGGCAGCGGCTATCGCTTACGCCAGCGCCAATAAAGCCATGGCTTTTCATGGTTTGGGGGTGACAGAACATTCTCAGGGCAGCCGTGCCATCATGGGCATTGCCGACTTGGCAATGATGACGGGCAATATTGGCCGTGAAGGCGTTGGCGTTAACCCGTTGCGTGGCCAGAACAATGTTCAGGGTGCTGCCGATATGGGTTGCCAACCCCATCAGGGTGCAGGTTATTTACCGGTCAACGAAGTCGCGAATCAGCAGTATTACGAAGCCAAATATGGCGTGCCAATGCCTTTTGATGTGGGTTTAAAAATTCCGCAGATGTTTAATGCCGCATTGGCGGGAGATTTAAAAGCGATGTGGATCATGGGTGAAGATGTCGCCCATACCGACCCCAATCATGATCATGTGGTGGCGAGTTTGGCCAATCTTGATTTACTGGTAGTGCAGGAAATTTTCTTATCAGAAACCGCCAAGCTGGCCGATGTAGTATTACCCGGCACTTCATTTTTGGAAAAAACCGGCACTTTCACCAATGGTGAACGCCGTATTCAGCAAGTGAACGCCGCCGTTGCACCACGTCCGGGTTGTAAAACCGATGGCCAAATTTTGATTGATATGATGAATCATCTGGGCATGGATTTGCCAGACTTTGAGATTGATACAGTATTAAGCGAAATCGCCGATGTGGTGCCGTTTTTTGCTGGCGTCAAGTGGCATGAACTGGGCGAAAATGGCAAACAGTGGCCAGTATTACCCGATGGCACGGATACCCCAATGTTGCATATTGATGGTTTTAAACGCGGCAAAGGCAAATTCCACTTTAATGAATTTGAACAAAGCAACGAAATCACCAAACATCAACACAACTACCCGTTTATTCTCACCACCGGTCGTAATCTCGAGCATTATAATGCCGGTACCATGACTCGCAGAACCGCCAATGAGCAAATCGTCACTGAAGATATATTGCTGATCAATGCGCTGGATGCGAAGAATAAAGGCATGACCGAAAATGCGCCGGTACGATTGTTTTCAGACCGGGGCGAAATCAAACTTAACGCCCACATCAGCGATAAAGTGAAACCCGGGGTGTTATACACCACTTTTCATTTTCCTGAGCTGATGATTAATCGGGTGACCAGTGACGAGGCAGACGCAGATACCTTGTGTCCTGAGTATAAAGTGGTGTCAGTAGATTTTGAGGCAGTAATATGAGTGAACCAAGCAAAAATAGCCCAGTATGGGACGAAGAAAAAGCCGAAATGCTCAATACCACTGCTCAGCCGAACACCGGACCTTACAGGGCTGCCGAAGCCAAAGCCATCAAAACTCAGGCCGATACCTACAGTAAAGAGTTCGATGCTGCCGAAGCTAGGGCAATGAAACGCTTCAGAGCAATGAAAGCAAGTGCCAGTCAGGGAGATATTTACGGATTATATCAATTGGCACAATACTTCGGCCAGGGCGGATTTGTCGAAATCGATCGACCTAAATCTGATAGCTATTCAGATCAGATAATGGCCTTACTTTCAAACCAGCGTTTGCAAATCACTTCGCTGACCTTGACCAATTTTCGTGTCTTTGACCAGCTGAACATCGACTTTTGTCATCAGCCACAGCATCAATCCGCATTAACGGTGATTGTTGGGAGTAATGGCGCAGGCAAAACCACCCTTTTAAATGCACTGATGAATAGTTTAAGTTGGTTCATCGCCAAAATCAAAAGCCCCAATAGCAAAGGTCAGGTGATTGAAGCACTGGATATCAATAATCACCACCATGTTGAATCTGCGTCCATCATTACCGAGTTAAGTATAAAAGAGGACCTTCACTATAATATTGAACTCACTAAAAGTGCACAAACGAGCCAAACCAACAAAAAAAATAAGTTCACCAGCATTGGTGAACTTGCCAATATTTATAAATTGCTCAATGCCAAAAACAGCAACTTTAATTTTCCAATTGTCGCCTATTATGGCATTGAACGGGCCGTCGAAATCAGCGCAAAAGATATCATCTCAGCCAATGAAATTCTTGGTCAGCCGCTGTGGAACAAATTCGATGGTTATGCTGATGCTTTGAGTAATACCACCAATTTTAAGCAGTTTTTTCAATGGTTTAAACAATGTGAAGACATAGCTAATGCCGCCAATAAACCCAGCCAAACACTGCAAAGTGAAATCAAAGCATTGCAGGCAGAACTCAATAGTGACTTTGTCACAACCATGGAGCGCCAAGGGCAGCTACAAGATGAAGCCAAAGTTTTTTTAGCAGACTTTAAACAAAAGAAACAGCAAGAGATTGAGCACTTAACCACCATACTCAATAGCAAAAAACGACAACCCGATAGAACCCTTGAGTATGTTACAAAGGCCATTGAGCGTTTTATGCCAGGCTTTGCAAACTTACGGGTTCAGCGCACCCCCAACCTAGACATGCTCATTGACAAAAATGAGCTGACCTTAAGCGTGTTACAGCTTTCTCAAGGTGAAAAATCACTCATCGCTTTGGTAGGTGATATCGCTCGACGTTTGATTTTACTCAATCCATCATTAGAAGATCCACTCAAAGGCAATGGTGTGGTTTTAATTGATGAAATTGATTTGCATCTACACCCTAAATGGCAACAAACAGTGTTAACCAATCTGGTAGAAACTTTTCCTTCGATTCAGTTTATTACGACCACCCATAGTCCACAGGTTATCACCTCTATTCATAGTGATTGCATTCGTGTTATCCATGATGGTGTCATTCACAGCGCACCTGGTGGGCTGCAAGGTGCTGAGGCATCAAGGGCATTAAACCGACTTTTTGAAGTTGAATCCAGACCACCACAGGATAAATACGCCATTGATTTAAAAACCTATCTTGATTTGGTTTATAACGACAAGTGGAATTGTGAGCAAGCACAGCAGTTACGGGTAACATTACAACATCATTTTAAGGGGGAAGAACCCGAATTAACCGCTGCTGACTTATATGTTGAAAACCGTCAATGGGAGTTAGACATTGAAAAGGATTAATAAAACACCAAACACACCAGATGGACTGAAAGCTTTTGCCATCGATAATCCAGAGGGCACTTGGGCGCAATTTAAAGGCAATACAGAAGAAGAAGCCCAAGCCTATCAAGCACTATGGCCTCAAATATTTGACCAACAAGGGTGGCTTTGTGGTTATTGTGAAACGCAAATCGACCGAACAAAACCCAAAGAGAAAAGCATAGAGCATTTTCACGACAAATCTGACCACTCAGGCATTCACAATTGGGATCTAGATTGGTTTAATCTTTTTGGTGTTTGCAGAGGCGGCGAACATGCAGATAAAATTCAATATCCTAGGCCAGCAAATTTAAGCTGTGACGCACACAAAAACCACAAGAAAGATGAACTCACAGAAAACCCGCAAGGATTGATATTAAATCCATTATCACTACCTAATCAACCTTGCCTTTTTAGTTTTGAACCCGCCACAGGTGAATTAAAAGCCCATCAAGAAAACTGCGCAAAAGCCACTATTGCTGATAATCAATATGATTCGGTATCAGCATTGGTTGAAAAAACCATTTATTTCTTAAATTTGAACTGTAAACGACTGAAAGATGAACGTAAAAAAGTTTTTGCAGAGTATCAACGGCTTATGACGAATGCAAGGCAAAGGAACAACACTGAAATTAAACAGCAATTAGCAGAACAATGGTTTGACCAAAAAATAAAAAGCTTCTACACCACACGTCGTATCTTAGTTGAACCACTTGGAGAACAATGGATCAGTTCTACATAGAAATCGACACTAAACCTACACATAAAACACCGCCAGCAAAAGCTGGCGGCAAAGGTCGAACCGATCTAACAACAATAAGTTGAGATGAAAATAACTTAAAACATCTCAACGCGAAAGACTATAGCACCGTTTTTTATGTAAGTAAACCTTACATATGGTGTTATATTGAATTAATTCTTGCTTGTGTCTGAAACGGT
>JBLGCB010000534.1:0-4269 GCA_047617105.1 Phenylobacterium sp.
TTGCAGCTTAAAAATGCCATGCGCGCCAAATTCGATGCCATTTTGCTGCCCATCGCTGATCAGGTTATCGTCGAAGACCAACGTAAAAACATCACTTTTGATGCCTTTTTTGCCAACACCATGTTTCATGAAGTCGCTCATGGTCTAGGCATCAAAAACACCATCAATGGTAAAGGCATGGTCAGACAAGCCTTAGAAGAATTCGCCTCATCAGTCGAAGAAGGCAAAGCCGATATTCTTGGCCTCTATATGATCACCCAACTGCTTGAGAAAGGTGCCATCAGCGAAGGTCAGTTGAAAGATTATTACACCACCTTTTTGGCCGGTACTTTCCGCTCAATTCGTTTTGGTGCCAGCAGTGCCCACGGCAAGGCCAATATGGTGCGGTTTAATTTCTTTAAAGAAAAAGGCGCATTCAGCCGCGATGCTTCGGGTTTATACCGGGTGAATATGGTCAAGATGGGTGAAGCGATGAACGCGTTATCAAATCTGTTACTGACTATGCAAGGTAATGGTGATTACGACGGCATCAGCCATTTGATGGCCACCAAAGGCAACATTGGCCCACAACTGGCCAGTGATTTAGCGCGTATTGGCGACGCCAATATTCCGGTGGATATTATCTTTAAACAAGGTAAAGAAGTATTAGGGTTGTAGCGTAATGATCGCAGCGGGCGGCTTATGCGCCCGCTGTACTATCGCTAATCACTCACGATAAGTCACCAAGCAAACCCCATTAAGCAGTAAACTTTCCTCACCGCAAGACAACCAAGCTCGGTGAATATAACTCACTTCCACTTCCGGGTTATCGACTAGAAGTGTTTTAACGTAGTCGAGCAAAGTCCGGTGTTCTTTATTGGCAGCACTCATCCAGCGTAACTGTATTTGTTCGGTGAGTTGCTTACCCCAACGATAACCGCTATTAGCGGATGAATGTTCAACCGCCACATTAAATCGATTGCCCTGGGCTGCTTTAGCAAAACAGCCTTTATCAACCGGATAAAATGGTACCAAGCCGGTTAACTTATCCCTGCAAGCATGGTTGATATTGGCATGGCGAACAAACTCATTTGAGCTACTTTGCAAACATATCGCATAGTCTTTGGCGCTAAACCCTAAATCTCGGTAAACAAAATAATACAGTAACACCTGCAATTTACACTTCAAGCCATATTCAAAGGAAATATCCCTTTTGTCTTTGTTGTCAATGGATTGGGCGTGAGCGGCAAAATCTCTGATCTTTTTGATCGCCGCAAACTCATCGGTAGAAAAGTCAATCATATCTTTAACCCCCTGCGCCACTTTGGACATCAGATAATCAAATTTTAACTTAAAGGACGAATTTCGATTCAGCCCGGTATTGACTCTTTTTTTAATTCGACTTCTAAAACGATTCATTGCATCGTGGTATTGTGGCCCTAATTGTTTTTGGTGTTTGTCGACCACTAATAACAGTTCTTCTTGTACCTGTGTAACTAGTTTAGCCTCAATATAATCACGGTCTTTATTGTGGCCTTCACCACCGCTTTTAGCGCTATTTTTATTGTGGATAGTTTGAATACACCAAGCATCTAAGATGCTGACGTAACCGAGGATTTCATATTCCCAAATGCCACTAAAGTTAAATAACATCGGCAATCGACTCCAGATGTCCTCAAAGTGACTGGCGGTTGGTAACGAATAATAATGGTTAAAAATATTGGCCCATAACTGGTTTTTAAAAATACTTGCGCCGTGGATAAGACATTCATGAGGTTCTTCAAAAGGCTCTGCACGACTGCCCGAAGCGCTAAAATAGAAGGCTCTGCGAGCACCGTTTTGCTGGCTGATAAGCCAGGCATAATCTATCGCCAGCGGTTGGCCGAGCAGCAGCGAGAACAGTCGTCTGATGTCCTGCAACAACCGTTCTGCTTCAGCAACAGTAATCGTGCCGTCAATTTTGACCACTTTAAGGGTGGTATATTCCAGCAGCAAAAAATCTCGTTTGGCGATATTGCTAATGTTAGAACAAAACTGACTACTAACCTGATAACGTTCGCCATTGATCACCACCGTTTCGTCGATTTTTTGGGTTGGGATGGTTTGTTTGATTTCACCATCGGTCATGGCAAAGTGTGGGTTTGGGTCAAACCAGGATGAGAAACCCGTCAAAGAGACTTCTACGCCTTTAAACTGCTCAGCTTCACTGCCCTGGACAACATAACGCGGATAAATGCGATCGCCTTTAGGGGTGCAATCCACCAGCATATATTCGCCATGAACCGTGCTGCATTTGATCGACTGACGTTCTTGTTCAGCGAGGGTGATATCAATAAAGCCGGGCGAGGATAGGCTATCGAGTTCTAAAAAGGGCGCTTTGTTTTCTCTGATCGTTAAGCTGGTATTCAAATCATCATTAAAACAGGCCAAATTCAGCTTAAGTCTGATTTCAAGGTTTTCAAAAAAGTTGATGCCGATTTTATTCATTTGCTCGCCATGCCCTTATCTCTTACAAAAGCGCCAAAATCTCGCGTTTGATGACTTCAATCTGCGCTGCGCCATAAGGCACAGTAGGGTGCTTGCCCCAGATGGGCGCAGGCCATGCCGCATCGGTGGTAAAACGCGCGACATGATGTATATGCAGTTGTGGCACCACATTGCCTAGGGCAGCAACATTGAGCTTGTCAGGGGCATAGGCGGCTTTGAGTAGGTGGCTAAACCGTGCCGACTCCTGCCATAACTGTTGTTGCTGAGCTTCACTTAAATCGATGATCTCGCTAATTTCATTGACCATAGGCACTAGGATAAACCAAGGATATTGCTGATCGTTGGCCAGTAATATCCGACATAATGATAAATCGGCGATATGAATACAGTCTTTTTCGAGTTGAGGGTGGAGGTTAAACATCAGGGCGATTCCATTAAAGTTAAACATCAGAAACAACAAAGCCCAACATCAGAATTGATGTTGGGCTTAGCTAGATAGACTATAAGAGACTACATCATTTAATAAACCCCGAAACTTGCTATGGAACGCCGTAGGGTGGTCACGTTTTGTGTGCCCACGCGTAACTTTCCAGTCATAGGCAGGCCTTGCTCACAGACATATGCCATGATTCAAGCCCTTCCTTCGTACATTCGGATATTCGGATATTATTTAATTATATAGTTACCGTAGCTTTACTCATCAAAAGGATTAACCAATACCATGGTCTCAACCCGATCAGGTCCGGTAGAGATGATATCAACTGGCACGCCCGTCAATTCTTCAATCCGCTTAATATAAGCTATAGCGGCTGGTGGCAACTTGTCAACCTCAGTTACACCATATGTGGTCTCACTCCAACCTGGCATTTCTTCATAAATTGGCGTGGCGCTTTCGTAACCTTCTGCGGCCATTGGTGGAACGTCAAGTATTTCACCATCTTGTGTTTTATAACCGATGCAGATTTTTAACGTCTCAAGGCCATCTAAAACATCGACTTTGGTTAGGCAAAAGCCGGTAATGCTGTTCAGCTGTACCGCGCGACGAATGGCCACGGCATCAAACCAACCGGTACGACGTTTACGACCCGTGGTCGCGCCAAACTCATGGCCTTTAACGCCTAAGTGTTGACCCACTTCATCGTCTAATTCTGTTGGGAATGGACCAGAGCCAACGCGCGTGGTGTAAGCTTTAACAATACCCAGCACATAATCCAAGTGACAAGGACCAAAACCGCAACCTGTCGCAACGCCACCAGCGGTGGTGTTTGAAGAGGTCACATAAGGATAAGTACCGTGGTCGATATCCAGCAACGTGCCTTGTGCGCCTTCGAACATGATGGAATCGCCGTTTTTACGGGCCTTATCCAACAAATCTGCCACATCAACCACCATGCTACGGAGCATATCGGCGACAGCCAATGCATCATCCAAGGTTTTCTGGTAATCAATGGCTTCAACTTTGTAATAGTTCACCAGCGAGAAGTTGTGATATTCCATCACTTCTTTTAATTTACTGGCAAACAACTCAGCATTGAACAAATCGCCCACTCTGAGGCCACGACGAGCCACCTTATCTTCATAGGCCGGACCAATACCACGACCCGTGGTACCAATGGCTTTTTCACCCCGAGCGAGCTCACGCGCTTCGTCAAGGGCAATATGATAGGGTAATATCAATGGACAAGCTTCACTGATGGCCAATCGTTCACGAACAGGCACATCACGTTTGTCGAGCATTGCCATTTCAGTTAATAATGCTTCGGGAGAGAGCACTACGCCATTACCAATAATACATTTTACATT
>JBLGCB010000535.1:0-4260 GCA_047617105.1 Phenylobacterium sp.
CAGTTTAAGGCATCAAGGGGCCATCATCACCCTCAATTGTGCCTCAATGCCCAAAGACTTGGTTGAAAGTGAATTGTTTGGTCATGAGAAAGGGGCGTTTACCAGTGCGCATAAAAAGCGGCAGGGAAAATTCCGCCTCGCCCATGGCGGGACTTTATTTTTAGATGAAATTGGCGAGCTTGACCTTGACGTACAAAGTAAGCTGTTAAGGGCCATCCAAGAAGGTGAAATACAACCAGTAGGCTCCGAAGAATGCCATACTGTTGATGTACGGTTAATCGCCGCCACCAACCGGGACTTGTTAACCATGGTAAACGCAGGCACCTTTCGAAAAGATCTTTATTATCGACTCAACGTCATTCCAGTTAGGGTGCCCTCGTTAGCACAAAGAAAGGATGATATTCCATTGTTGGCCACTTCGTTTTTACAGAAATTCAAGCGCTTGTATCATCGCCACGAGGTCGACTTTTCAGCGCAACAAATGCAGCAACTGCAATGTTACGATTGGCCAGGCAATATTCGCGAGCTGCAAAATGTGGTGGAGAAATATACCATTTTGGGCAGTATTGACCTGCTCACCAATGAAGCAGTCATCGATATTATACCCGAACCAACAGCAAATTCGTCGAACACCCTTGAAGCGATTGAACGACGCCACATTCGTCAGATATTAGAAGATTGTGGTTGGAAAATCGGCGGTCCCAATGGTGCAGCGCAAATACTCGATCTGAATCCAAGCACTTTAAGATTCCGAATCAAAAAATTAAACATTTCAAGGACGTTTGAGTCATGAAAACCCACCCGCTAAAATGCAATATCTCCGCAGCACTGGCAATGTTGGTATTGTTCAGCCTGCCAACTTGTGCCCAACCCGCCATAGAACCGATGCATGTATTACAATATGCGCAAAAGCTGTCGGTGCAAATCAATCAATTGGCTCAGGCGATGGGGATAAAACCTCATCACCAAGATACCCTCGAAGTCTCTTCGGTGTCACCCAAAACCGTCTATTATCAGGCGGCAACGCTCTATCATAAATCACAACGTCTTCGCTATGAATTTTCAAATATCTCCGGTGCGCCGATCAACAGCTTTAAGGCCGATGCACAACCAGCTGATGTGCTGTTTTTGCTTAATCAGGTGGCCGAAAACCTCAATCACGTTGGTACCCGGTTACATCTTAGTCCCCCAGTGCAGTCACAACCGTTAAAAGCCGATGCCCGACCACAGCATGTCTATACCTTGATGTTACGAATGAATGGTGAGTTGAATCAGCTGCTCGACTTTGGCTTTGCGCCAGCCGATGTGTTCCAGCAAATCACCACTTCGATGAGTTATGCCTCATCCATACTGTCTTCATTACCCGGGGTGAAATCGACCTATGATGCGGATGAATTTGTCGCCAACAAAACCCCGCTGAATGTATACGACCGTCTACTTAAAACTCAGCTGACATTGCAACAGGCCAAAACCGCCTTAGGCCTCAAATCTATCTCGATTAAAGATTCATCACACCTCAAGGACCCCAACCCCGCCGATGTCTATGACTTGGCCACCTTGGTGTTGAGTGAACTGGTTGATTTACATCAGTTTATGGACATAAAACGACAACCACCAAAGGGCTACTATCCCGGTAAAGTTATACCATCAGAAGTTTTCCAACGTGTCGGCATTCTGCAACAACAAATCAACGCGATAGCACGTAATGTCAGTAAACTAAGCCAACACTAAGCCATAACCAGGCCATAACTAAGCCAAAACAGGTTCAACCATGAGTTCACTTAAAACACAACTGACCATCAGCCACAGCAAACCGTCGATATTTACCCTCGTTGGCCTGATTAGCGCCGTCTGTTTTGTCGGTCTGATGTATTTGTGGGTCAAACCGCTGCTTGAAACGCGGATCCACAATGCACTAGAGGTCAACCGATTACGTCTGGCCGTGGCACAAACCCAATCGTTGATCCAAACCACCATACTGCTCAATGACGCAGCCAGCGCCAAAAATCGGCGTCAGTTATATCAAGAGGTTATCCACCCCATATCGACATTTTTATTGGGCATTTATGACTATAGAGATGAACCCAATCGCAACAGTGTTAAGCAGTTATCCCACGCTTTAACCCAGTTAGAGGATGCCCAGTGGTGGATAGAAGATTTTAGTCACCATGCCCAAGCACAACAGATAGTCAACACCAAAAAGGTGGTCGCCAACATCAACCGTTCCATTGAAGACCTGATGTTCGCTTATGGTGTCAACCATGAATACGACCCTGCACAATTACTGATACTGAAAAACAATGTTGCCCTAACCCACTCACTGCTCGAACAGGCCCGTGAGACGCTTTTTGATCAAAACAAACGCGAAAAAGCGATTAACGACTACCAGTATGCGATGCAAGCCACTGCTGCGCTGTTCAACAAACTCGGACAACGCTTTAATCACAGCAATGAGCCGGATTTTTTATTGCGTCGATTACACCAGCAGTTTGCACAATATCAGCAGTTTGGCCAACAGCTCATGAATACCACGCAACCCGCCCCTGAGCAATACGCGTTAAACAATAAACACACCCAAGCGCTAATGTTGGAGATTGGCGAGCATTTGATGTCCATAGCCGACACCGAAAACAATAAACTGACCAGTACCTCAAAGCGCCTTGAGGACGACTTATGGATGTTTTTCATTGCCGGATTGGTTTTTATCCTGGTATCGCAGTTTTGTACGTTAAAAATAGCCGCCATTGCCGCCAAATATTATGTCAAACGTTTGCACAGCATCACCGACGCCGCCAGCTCAATTAAAGACAATCGTGAGCACTTACTCACCGTCGACGGCACAGACGAAATCACCGAGCTGATGTTAAAATTCAATGAAATGAAATTGGCCATCAAACAACGTGAACAAAGTCTGATTGCTCAGCGCCACGATATTGCGCAACTGACCCAAATTGTCACCCATGATATGAAACCGCCACTCATCAACATCAAAGGTCACGCCAAACTCATTGCCGAAATTGTGCTGCCAAGCCAACAGCATCAGCCACAAGTCGATGAGCAAACCATTGGCGATTCGATTGGATACATCGATAAATCCATTGTCCGCATGGATGATTTAATCAAAACCGTGCTCAATTATGCCAAGGCGTCAGACCGAGAGTTTGACTATCAACCGGTCGATTTACCCAATGTGATGCAGCAGATTTTAGACATCAACAACAACCGACTCAAAAACGCCACTGTCACACTCGATACGCCACTACCGACCATCCTGGCTGACGAGTTTTCACTCAAATTTGTCTTAAGTACCTTGATTGATAATGCCATTCATTATCAAGACCCCAGTAGAGCGCTGATGATCAATATTCAGTATAAAATGGATGGCCTTCATCATCGTTTGAGTATCGAAGATAATGGTAAAGGCATCAACGCTCAGCAGGCCGCAAAACTGTTTTCCTTGTCTGGTGAAATATCCGCTGCTGGCAGTTATGGCATCGGCTTGTGCGCGGTGCGAACAATATTGCAGCATGTTGGTGGACAAATTTGGCATCAAAGCAAAAATGAGGGCGTGATATTTGTTTTCCAACTGCCAATGTCGCCAACCACCTTTGACATCAATGCCAATAATCATGATCTTATTACTCACATATTTTAGGGTTAGATCTTGTCGCAAATGTTTTTTTGCTTCACTATACTCATTAATCAACAACGCCTTTAGCAGGCATACAAAAGGGTTTACAAAAAATGACCAAAGTTTATTTCGATATTGAAATTAATAACGAAGCGGCTGGCAGAATTACTTTTCAGCTTTATGACGACACGCCTATCACCTCAGAGAACTTTAGAGCCCTGTGCACTGGAGAAAAAGGCATGGGCACTCAAGGCAAAGCACTGCACTACAAGGGATCTCAATTCCATAGAGTGATACCTGGATTTATGGCGCAAGGTGGAGATTTGACCAGTGGTGATGGTCGAGGCGGAGAGTCCATTTACGGCAACAAGTTCGAAGACGAGAATTTCATCCAAGGTCACGACAAACCGTATAAACTCTCAATGGCGAATGCAGGCCCCAATACCAATGGATCTCAATTCTTCATCACTTTCAAAGAAACGCCTTTTCTTGATGGTCGCCATACGGTTTTCGGTCAGGTCATTGAAGGTGAGGATATTGTCAAAGCGTTAGAGGCAATAGGTACCCAAGGTGGCGCTCCCACCCAAACTGCCGAAATCGCCGACTGTGGTGAGCTTTAACCCGCTGTA
>JBLGCB010000536.1:0-4258 GCA_047617105.1 Phenylobacterium sp.
GCTGAGCTAAACTTTTCTCGGGGCAAATAAAACATTGCCCTGATGCCGTTATGATTGATTTTTTCGCCAATTTGTTTAAAACGTAAACCATAACGGCGCAGGCAACGTTCCAAACGTGGCTCTATCAACATAAACAGTCCTGCCAGTTGGCATAAGTCAGCTAGGGCAATCACACCAAGATACAAACCCATGCCAACATTAGAAAAACCGTGCTGTTCTTGTTGGCTTTTTTTGTATGAAGGCAATACGGCTAGACGGGATATCTCGCCAAAACTGCCTCGGGTGAGCGAATCTGCTTGAACACTTTGCGGGTATATACTGTGCTTATAATTTAATTCAAACGGTAATGCCTGATTGAGGTTATCTGCGGGTGGAATAATCAAGCGGACGCAACCAGCATGTTGGCCGGTTGCTCGGTCTGTAAACAGGCAGTGCAAAGCGTAGTCATCATATTCATCAGATTCGATTTGGGCCGAGTTTTGCGGCTCCCAACCTAACTCAGTGCAATAGACGCAATGACGAATCTTATAAGCCGCTTGTCTGAGCGTGTGGCTATTGGCCAGCTGAATTTTGAATAAGCGATTAAAATGTTCTACACCGGGTAGGGTAACCATAACGACTCCTCTTGATTGGTAAATGGCTTATTGAAGGTTAAGTGGAAGCCAATCAGGTTAAATAAAATTCAGGGGCAATACTCGGGGGGACATCGGGAAAGTGTCAATCGCGGGGCGTTAGTGAGAGGATGTTTAGGTCAATTAACTTATGGCATATGCAGTTTTATTCAATAATTTATTGCATTTGCATGGTATAGGGTTATACTTTTGATTGAGAGTAGCATTATTTTTAAGGGGGTTATTAGAGTGTCTGGTCTAAAGGTAGTTAAGGCTGATGAAGCGACGGTTCTGAGTAAAGCATTTAATAATGCTTGTCAGGCGTTGTCTGTTTCTAATGCTCAGGCGGGACGTATTTTGGGGGTTAATCCATCAACGCTTGCTCGTAATGTTGACAAAGGGTTTTCGCCAAAATCCAAAACAGGTGAGTTGCAATTGCATTTTATCCGCCTCTATCGCTCTTTGTTCGCTATTGCTGGTGGCGATATGACGTTTATGAACCATTGGTTTATGACGGATAACACCGCATTGGCTGGAGTACCCGCTCAGTTATGCGAAAGAATTGATGGTTTGCTGCGTATTAACGATTACCTAGATGCCATGAGAGGAAAAATCTGAGGATGCTTGAAGCAGCGTTAAAAGAAATTGGCCCGCTGGTTTCGTATCATCAGCAGGTATTCAGAATCGTTGAGACTCAGGCGTATGCTGCGACGACAACACTGGTTGATGACCTCAATGAGCAAGCGTTGTTGGAGCAAATGTTGGATGAAGTTAAACCGCCGTATAAAACAATGGGTCACGCCCAGACGTTACATTATTTGATTTCAACACCGTTCAGATATCCGCCGTTAAAATATGGTTCCCGTTTTGGTAGTCGATATATGGCAGGTTACTTTTATGCCAGCGAGGATGAGCTTACGTCACTGGCAGAATGTGCTTATTATCGATTTTGCTTTTTAGCGGCAATGAGTGAGCCTTATCGGGCGACAATTCAATCGGATCATATGATGTTTAGTGTTTCTGTTAGTTCTCATTGTGCAGCAGATTTGACCAAGGTCAGCACGGGATTTATTATTGATAGTTTGAAAGGCCAACGCGATTATAGTTTTACTCAAGCGTTAGGTAAAATGTTGGTTGAGGAGCATTCAGCTAAAGTTATTCGTTATTTTTCAGCGAGAAGTTCGGTCAGAACTTCAGCCAAAACCACAGAAGATGCTAACGTTGGCATCAATGTCGCGATAGCAACGCCTAGCGAAATTACTTCTGCAAAACCAGAAAATTCAGTGAATTGGATTTGCCATACCACTGAAGAGGTTATTAGTTTTAATAGTCGGGGTTTGCAGTGTGTGTCATTTCCAAGAAGCCAATTTTGTGTCAATGGAGAATTTTCACAGCCCGCTTGAGGGGTAAGTTGAAGAACGGGGCCAAAACCCCGTCAATTCATTTGTGTTGGCTGTTATCTTAAGCGAATTTCACATCCGTACTCTCAAAGATCTTATCCGCCGAATCGGCAACAAAACCATTAAAAAGCTCACCATCAGATGAAGACGTTTTATGGTCCACCTTATGACGAAGCGCAAACTCATAAAAACAGCTGGGAATATTGACCGTAAAGTCGCTAAATACCACCTCAGTTTTATTGGCTAGGGTTGATGACTGTTGTAAACCCACCGCTCTAGAACCTTTGATTAAACCATTGACACTGTTCATTTTAAAGCCGCTTTCAAGCAAGGTGCGATTGACCGCTTCTAAAGTGCTGAATTGCGCTAGGTGATTGACCGAGACGGTAAAGTGGTTTGGTCGATAACCAAAAGCGGCCACCCAGGCGGCATATTCACTTTCACTCAGCAACTGCTGATAGGTGCGGTAGCTTAATTGCCATGGGCGACCGGAGTGAAGGAAGTTATCTGCCCCAATCATTTGCGGCGTCAACTGGTCTATCAGCCCGGTAATGGTGCTCTGCAATTCGGCTGAAAATTGTTCGACCAACAATTCGCTGATAAACACTTTAGGCAATGCTGGGTCTGTGTGTTGAAAATGCTGTGCCACCAGCTTTTTATTGATGAACTGGTAATCACCTGCCGCAACATAACCGTTGGCCAGTAATGGGCGGGCGAGGGTATTGATATTGACTGCTGGCAGATTAAACGTGCGCAACGCAATATGGTCGTTAACGACGGTATTTTGGTGGCTAAACAGGGTGTAAATCGCCTGTGCATCCGGATTTAATTTGAGATAATCTTGCCACATCGCATCAAACAGCTTTACCATTTTAATCTTTTTTGAATCTGACATTGTTATCTCCTCAATTACTATAAAATACGAAAATAGGTTGTTAAGCTCCTTTTATTTTCAATTGTTCTGAATCGTTTTAGTGGTTAAATAGTAAAGATTTGCCTGTCGGAATGTAACTGTAAAACTAACGGAATAACTGTTAATATCAGTTAAATTGACAGGCTAGTAAGTGAATTTGACACTCTGGAGTTAAAAGTGGATGAAAAGAACAAATATTTGTTAAAGTTATTACAACAAAATGCCCGTGAATCGATCTCATCACTGGCGCGAAAACTTAATCTTTCACGCACGGCGGTGCAGGAACGCATTCATAAACTCGAAAATCAGGGGATTATCGCCGGATATACCGTCAAACTAAACACAGAGTATGAAAAGCGGCAGATTAAAGCCTGGGTGACGATGCGCACCAAACAAAAGCTCAATCGTCAGGTGGTGGCTGAATTAAGTAAGATTGAAGAAATCACTTCACTGCGTACCGTCAGTGGTGTTTATGACCTCATTGCCACTGTGCTGGCCGACAGCACAGATGCAATGGATGACGTGTTAGATCGCATGGGCACAACGACGGGGGTAGAAAAAACGCAGTCGTCGATAGTGCTGTCGATTAAGTTTGAGCGCTGAGGTTTTTATAATGTTGTTCGGCGCATATCTTGTCGCTGCCAATAGGTCAGGCTGCGCCATAACCATTCTAGTGGTCCAAATCTGAAATGTTTTAACCACAACGGCGAATACCATAATTGTAATACCCAGATGGCGATAACCAACAGCAATTGAGTGGCTCTATCCCACTGGCCTAAAAGACCAAAACCATGGCCGTAAAAAACAAAGGTGCAAAATATTGAATGAAAGATGTAGTTGGTGAAGGCCATTTGGCCGACCGCTGCTAGGCGTTGTTGCAGGCGTTTGGCTATCCCATGGTTGATGGCCAAATTGACTAACCCGATGTAACCCAATGCGGTTAACACGCTGCCCCAGTAATTTAATTGACTACCAAAGAACATCGAATATTCCAACGCAAAGGCTTCTTGCATATTGCGGTGTAGACCATAAGCACTAATGAACAAACCACTGGTGATGCCGACAATGGCCCATTTGGCGTAAAAACGGTTGGACTTTTGGCCCGACAGCACCCCACTTTTAAACAAAGCCATACCTAATAACATCATGCCCCCCGCACGCCAGAGGAAGGTTGATATGAAGATATCTGTTTGCATAAACAGTGCGGTTGGGCTGCGTTGTTTGAACTGATCCAATGGATTGCTGGTATAGGCGGCGATTTCGCGTTGTAGCTGGGTGGCGTCAGGTTGCCAGAAATAGCGGATACCGCTCAAGTCAGGGATATGTCCACCGGT
>JBLGCB010000537.1:0-4231 GCA_047617105.1 Phenylobacterium sp.
ATGATGATGAAACCCGTCAACTATTGGTTATACTCGAAAACCTCAAAGGTGATTATGCCCTGCGCGTTGTTTACAGCGCCCTGCTGACACAAAGCCAGCTGCAACAAAACGTGCTCAATGATATTCTCATTGGCGCAAAACGTATTTCTAGCGATTATGAAATGCGCGTTTTGCTTGAATCAGTTCTTAACAAAGGGCTCGAACAACGCCAGCTCGACGATGGCTTGTTTGCCACCTTGTTGACATTAAGTGAAACTATTGACAGTGATTATGAAATGCGGGTATTACTGAGTAGCGCTTTGGACCAAAAAGGACTTAGCGACCAGAGTCAGACGCGCTTAATGGCCATCGCCAAAGCCCAAATCAGCAGTGATTATGAACTGCGAGTATTGATTGTTAAGTTTACCATCCGTAATGCCGACTCAGCTGTTGCGATTCAAAGTGCCATTGACGCTTTGGGCAGCGTCCAAAGTGATTATGAACAGCGGGTAGCCATTACCAATATCGCCCGGGATGCTAAGTTAGATAACAATGGTTGGTTATCATTAATCAGCTCGGTCAGTGATATCAGTAGTGACAAAGAAGCATCAGATACCTTGTTGGTGTTGTTAAACAACATGCCTGAGGAGCCAAACTTGCGCCAAGCCCTCAGCCAAGCGGCTGATGATGGTATCAGTTCAAAACAAGAACTGTCTCGGGTTAAAGAGGCTTTGTAGGGTGTAGGCTGTGTGAAAACTTCCGTAGGATGGCGTAGAGCGAAGCGAAACCCATCATTTGTTGACGATAGCAGCACGATATTGCGGTTTATTGCCAAATTATGATGGGTTTCGTCTGCGCGGCATCCCGCTTAGGCTCTACCCATCCTACGGCCAATATTTAGTTTTCACACAGCCTCGCGCACCATGAACCCTACATCACCCTGTCACCAGCTGCTCAACCAATGCGGCAGCAACCCAAGTCGAAGGCGGCAATAGCACATACACGCTGATCTTTTTCAGTGCAGGCGAATCAATGCCCCAATCGTTGAGTTTTTCAAGATACTGGCGAAACTGGATCATTTCAAGAGTGGTCACCGTATGTGCTTCACCGCCCAAGTAAGTGGTTTTTAACGCCGATTTATCGCCGTTGATGGCTTGGGTGATAGCGCTAATCTGCTGTTCTTTTTGCTGCTGTATTTTTCGTTTCAACGGTAGCAGTGGCAGTAAAAACATCAGCAATAAGGAAGGTAAAGTAAAAATCGCGGGAAAGATCATCTCAGAATAATCCTGCGGTTTACCTACCCAGTTAAGCGGATAAACCACATACAAGCCGACTGCCAGCAATACCGGCACTATGGCAACTTTAGAACAAGGCGATAGGCGTTTTAAATCCAGCAAATTGACCTCAAGGTGATCTTGAATAATTTGGCCAAACAAACGGGCATTACGAATTAGGGTATTAAAGACCTGAAACATCAGGCTCCACAAAAATAATACCAACACATTCAGCAAATAATAAAATGGCGGCAACGATTTGTCAGTGGTGATTAAATAGTGTAAATGCTCCCATTGTAGCGTGCATCCGACCGCCAAGCCGATACCACCCCAGATGATAAGAAAAGTGTGTTTTTCGTGAGTTACGTTGGTTTTGAGCTGAGAAAACTCGGCGTCTGAACAGGCCAAAACCGGGCGCAATTCATCAAGATAAGATTGGCTACGGGTGAGAACATGAACCACCAAAGAAATAGCAGTGGGGATCCAAACACTAACAAATAATGCCGACCCTATCGCGCCACTGTGCTTAAAGTTGCCAGCATCATTTTGCGCCAACAAACCCATCATTAGCAGCAACCATAGAAAAACCAGCGCCATCAAAACGGATAACTTTAAATGAGAAGTTCGCGCTAATTGAGATAATTTGAAAAACCACATCAATGAATCCATTTAAATCAAAGTTCTCCAGGTTTAAAAGAATCCACATTAATCGCCGCCCAGCGTAATTTTTCTGCCGCCAATAACTGCTCACTCTCGACTTGGCTGATCACCCCTTTATCCAACGCCTGTTCAATGGTTTGTTCGAGTGTCTGCTCAGGTACTCGCTTGGACTCCATCACTCCCGCTTTTTGCGCGGTAATAATTTGAGCATAAATGGCATCGCCTTCAACCATCGCCAAATAAGCACGTTCCATCAATCCGGTGGCATCGTCTTCGGCTTCACCCAAATAACACAAGTAACTTAAACGCTCACGCATCACACCCGGCCGCAACATGCCTTTACACACTTGCTGAACCATATCATCCTGAGGCTGCTGGTAATGAATCCCCAGCGGAAAAATCAGGGTTTTCAGTAACCTGGCGACCACACGGTTGCTAAAGTTCTGAAAATATCCCTCAAACGCTTTGCCCATTTCATATAACGCATTTTGCAGGGCGTAATGAACAAAAGGTAAATCGGATGCTTGATGACCATCATCTTCAAACCGTTTTAACACCGCCGAAGCTATATAAAGCTGACTTAAAATATCGCCCAAACGCGCCGAAATCATTTCTTTGCGTTTTAACTGACCGCCAAGAATTAACATCGAAAAGTCAGTGCACAAGGCCAAGCCAGTACTCATGCGGGTCAGTTGTTTATAATATTTGGCGGTTTCACCAGAGACTGGCGATGCGTTAAATACGCTAAACGTCAGGCCCTGAAACACACTGCGCACCGTGTTACCCAAGGCAAATCGCACATGTTTCACCAACAATGCATCAAAATCTTTTAACCCCTGTTCACTGTCAGGATTCGCTGCTGCTGCCATCTCAGGCAATACATAAGGATGACAACGGGTCGCCCCCTGACCAAAAATCATCAGGTTACGGGTCAGAATATTGGCCCCTTCAACAGTAATTGAAATAGGGATTGCCATGTAACCATAGGCCAGATAATTCTTCGGCCCCATTTGCACGCCACTGCCCGAATGAATGTCCATGGCATCATTGATGACGATACGCGCCATTTCAGTCATATGGTATTTGGCCATCGCGGTGACAACCGCGGGTTTGACTTTTAAATCCACTGCACCTGCGGTCATGGTACGCATCGCTTCAAGGGTATAAGTCGTGGCCCCAATGCGGGCCAATGGCACTTCTACCCCTTCAAACTTACCAATCGACATGCCAAACTGGCGACGAATATAGGCATAAGCACTGGTCATTCGACTGCCCAAATGTCCTGAGGCCGCGCTTAATGCCGGTAGTGAAATGCCTCGTCCTGCCGACAAACACTCAACCAACATACGCCAACCTTTACCCGCATACGGCTGACCACCGATGATCCAATCCATCGGAATAAATACATCTTCACCGTAAGTGGTGCCGTTCATAAACGCCATGCCCATAGGGTCATGACGGTCACCAATGATGACGCCGGGGTGATCCGTTGGAATCAAGGCGCAGGTAATACCAACGTCTTCGTCTTCACCCATCAGGTGTTCTGGGTCAATCATTTTAAACGCCAAACCCAATACCGTGGCCACTGGTGCCAAAGTGATATAACGCTTGCTCCAAGTGATGCTGATACCCAGCGTTAATGAACCATTATAATGTTGACGACACACCACGCCGACATCTGGAATGCCACCGGCATCAGAACCCGCCTCTGGCCCGGTCAGGGCAAAACAAGGTATATGGCCGCCACAAGCCAAATCTGGCAACCACTGCTCTCTTTGCGCTTCGGTACCATATTCAAGTAATAGTTCAGCTGGCCCCAATGAGTTTGGCACCATCACGGTGACCGCCGTACTTAAACTCCGAGTGGCTATTTTTGTGACAATGGTAGAATTGGCGATGGCAGAAAAAGCCCGACCACCATATTTTTTAGGAATGATAAGGGCAAAAAAGCCCTGCTCTTTAATGTATTTCCACACCTTAGGGGGTAAATCGCGATCCTTATCAGTGATTTGATAATCATCGAGCATCTCGATTAAGGTAGTGACTTCGTTGTCGAAAAAAGCCTGCTCTTCTTGGCTTAGCCGTGGTTTGGGGTAAGCGTGCAATTTATTCCAGTCGGGTTTTCCACTGAACAAATCACCATCCCACCAGACATCACCTGCTTCCATCGCTTCTTTTTCGGTCGATGACATTGGTGGTAAAATGCGTTTGAAAAAAGCGAAAATCGGCGTGCTGACCCACTGACGTCGAATATCCGTTGTCCCCAGCACCACCGCCAAACCGATCAGTATAATTATCAACAACCACAACATAAGCTT
>JBLGCB010000538.1:0-4225 GCA_047617105.1 Phenylobacterium sp.
TAGTATCGTCCAAGATAAAAAGGGCTTTTTATGGTTTGCCACCCAAGATGGTCTTAACCGTTATGATGGTTATACTTTTAAGGTTTTCCGTCATAATCCACAAGACCCCAGTTCGATTTCACATAATCTTATTCGTACTCTGTATCTCGATTCAAAAGATCGCTTATGGATTGGTACCGCTGGCGGCCTCAATCGCTTTGATGTGCAAAGCCAGAGTTTTGTTCACTATCAACACCAGGATTCAAACCCGGATAGCATCAGCCATAACGATGTTCAGACCATTATCGAAGATAACCGACTCTTGTCAGCCAACTCAGCTGCTTTTGGTAAAAAAGGGGATGACAATAATATTGTGCTTTGGCTTGGCACTTATGGCGGTGGTCTGAATCGGTTCAACGAAAAAAGCGGCAAGTTTACGGCTTATCGTCAGGCCAACAATGGCACTCATAGCCTTAGAAGTGACAAAATCCAAGTCATTTATCAAAGCAAAGACGGTGCACTTTGGTTAGGGACCAGCACTGGTTTGAGCCGCTTTGATATTAGCCAACACCGTTTCAGTCATTTTAATCATCGACACCAAGACTCTGACAGCCTGAGCCATGACAATGTATTTGCCATTCTCGAAGACTCAAAAGGGGTGCTTTGGGTAGGCACTAAACAGGGCTTAAATCGCTTTGATGCCGCCAATCAAAACTTTGAACGCTTCGAACAGTTCGAAAATAATGATAAAAATGGGGATAGTCATGGTACTAGTTATGGAGATGATTTAGGTCAGAATTATATCCGTATCTTGTTTGAAGACAGTCACCAGGTTTTGTGGATTGGCACCGAGGGGGGTGGGCTTAATCGTTATGATGCTGCGCAAAAAGTGCTGGTTCGTTATAAACATGACCCGACCAATCTTGATAGCTTGAGTGATGATCGGGTTTGGTCTATTTACGAGGATAGACACCGGGTCTTGTGGATTGGCACGTCTAATGGTGGTTTAAATAAAATAGATAAGAACAAGCAATCATTCAGCCATATTAATCGTCAGGCATCAGATCCTTATAGTTTGAGTCATAATTCAGTCAGATCAATCTATAGTGACAGCAACGGCATATTGTGGATTGGTACCAATGATGGATTAAATCAACATCAGGGTTCAGAGTGGGTTTATACCAGCGACTGGCTGCCGGCGAGCCAGTATTCGGTGGTTGAGGATGAAAGCCTGCCGTTTGTTTCGTTTAAACACCAACAAGATAATCCTCGCAGTCTAAGTGATAACCGGGTGACGGCGATTGTACAAGATGGCAACAAAGCCGTTTGGGTGGGCACCGATGGCGGCGGATTGAATCAATATAACCCGAAAACGCGGGACTTTGACCACTTTAAACATAACCCAGCCGACGCCAATAGCTTGAGTCATGATACGGTTTTGACCCTTTATCGTGATGCTAAAAACAAGTTATGGGTGGGCACCGATGACGGCTTAAATTTATATCAAGATAAAACCGGCAACTTCAGCCGTTTTCAGCATAACCCGTCAGATCCTGCCAGTTTGAGTCATGACACCATTAGAGCTATTTTTGAGGACTCAAACCAGACCTTGTGGGTCGGGACTTTTGGCGGTGGTCTCAACCAGTTTGATGAGCAGACCCAACGTTTTACCCGCTATCGTCATCAACCAGATGATCCCACCAGTATCAGTGATGATGTGGTGGTCAGCATTTACGAAGACACCAGAGGCCGCCTCTGGATTGGCACCTACGGTGGACTGAATTTATTTGATCGGATGAGCAAGACATTCAGCCATTATGGTGAAAAAGACGGCCTAGCCAACGACATTGTTTATGGCATTCTTGAAGGCGCTCAGGGCCAATTGTGGCTCAGTACCAACAAGGGACTTTCACGCTTCGATCCCGAAGGTAAAAAGGACTCGGATATGTTCACCAATTATGATGTCAATGATGGGTTGCAAAGTAATGAATTTACCTTTGGTGCCTATTATAAAAGCGCTGGTGGCGAGCTGTTTTTTGGTGGCAGCAACGGCTTTAATTACTTTTTGCCTGAAAACATCAAACAAGATAACCAGCCGCCTAACGTGGTGCTAACCGACTTTCTATTATTCAACCAATCTGTGCCTGTAAAGACGGCTAAGCCCACCAAGCCTACTAAACCTGCCAAGCCTAGCGACGGCTTCAGTCTGCCTAAAGGTATTGATGATTTAGATCACTTAATACTGACTCATAAACAAGATGTGATATCGTTTCAATTCGCGGCATTACATTTTGCCAATTCATTGAAAAACCAATACCAATATAAGCTGCAAGGGCAGGACGAGGATTGGATTGAGACGGATGCTCAAAACCGTCGAGCCACCTATACCAATCTACCAGGGGGCAATTATGTGTTTATGGTCAAAGCCAGTAACAAAGATGGCCATTGGAATGAGACTGGTAAGTCGCTGAAAATTACCGTGTTACCACCGCCGTGGAAAACCTGGTGGGCTTATTTGATTTACACCGCTTTTTTTGCGGCTGTGATGCTGATTTTTGTTCGTACCGAGCGAAAAATGCGCCTTAAAGAACAGGGCATTAACCTGCAATTGAGGCAGGTTGATAAGCTTAAAGATGAGTTTTTGGCCAATACTTCCCACGAATTACGTACCCCGTTAAATGGCATTATTGGTTTGGCAGAGTCGTTGATGGACGGTGCCACCGGGCCGCTATCAGACAAAACCAATGCCAATCTGGCGATGGTGGTGGCCAGCGGTAAACGGCTGTCGAATTTGGTCAACGATATTCTTGATTTTTCTAAACTGAAAAATCGCCATTTAAGATTAAGCACCTGTCCGGTAGATTTGTATAGCATGGCTGAGGTGACTTTGGTGCTCTCAAGGGCGGCATTAGGGCGCAAAGATCTCCAGTTGATCAATGCAGTGCCCAAAAGGCTACCTCCAGCTTTGGCGGATGAAAACCGGTTGCAACAAATTTTGCAAAACCTGGTGGGAAATGCGATTAAGTTCACCGAACATGGTGAAGTCACCGTGTCGGCAAAACAACAAAACAATCATTTAATCATCAGCGTCAGCGATACTGGTATTGGCATTGCCGAGGATAAACTGGAGATGATTTTTGATTCTTTTGAACAACTCGAAGGCCACACCGAGCGGACCTTCAGTGGCACCGGTTTGGGGTTATCGGTGAGCCAGCAATTGGTGGCATTACATGGCGGTAAAATCACCGTTGAATCACAGTTGGGTAAAGGCTCGAGATTTAGTTTTACGTTGGCGATCGCCAAAGGCAAAGCCCGCAGTAAAAAGGCTGCCAATGAGGATGTTGCGCGTTTGCATTTACTGGATGAAGCGGCGCTGGATATACCGCTAGCCCCCGCCAATGCCAATAACTTTCGTATTTTACTGGTGGATGATGAACCGATTAACCGTCAGGTTTTACATAACCATTTGTCGTTGCAACACTATCAACTGGTGGAGGTTTCGGGCGGTGAAGAGGCATTAGCCGCGATTGCTGATGATGGTCCTTTTGATTTGGTTTTGCTGGATATAATGATGCCAAGAGTATCTGGTTTTGAAGTGTGTAAGACGCTGCGCAACCGTTACAGTACCAGTGAGTTACCGGTGATATTTTTAACCGCGAAAAATCAGGTCAATGATTTGGTGCAGAGTTTTGCCGTGGGGGCCAATGATTATCTCAGTAAGCCGATTAGCAAGCACGAACTGCTGGCGCGGGTTGAGACCCACCTGAAACAACTGGATACCCATCGTAACCTCGAAAGCAAAGTGGCTGAACGCACCGCAGAACTGGTGGAGTCGAATCAAAGAATCACGGTGTTAAGTGAAATTTGCAGTCAAATTAGCTCAACTTTAGATTTAAATAAATTGCTTGGTATTGCTTATGCGCGTATTAAATCGCTGATGGCGGTGGACGTATTTTACATTGGCAAATATGATCGCGATAAACAGCAGATTTCGTGTGAGTTAGCGATAGAAGCCGATCAACAGATACCACCTTTTGTAGTGCCGATGGCCGATGAAAAACGCCTAGTGGTATGGTGTGTTACCCATAAGCAACCAGTGATAATGAATGACTGGATGAATGATTACGTGGCATTTTTTGGCAAACCACCGCTCAAACCGCTGATAGGCAACAAGGTGAAATCGTTGATGTTTTGGCCTTTGGTGGTCGGCGAACAAGTCATTGGCATCTTGTCGGTGCAAAGTTAT
>JBLGCB010000539.1:0-4178 GCA_047617105.1 Phenylobacterium sp.
ACAAGACAAAAGTCTGTTGCGCCTGTTGACTTGCGGCAGCGTAGACGATGGCAAAAGCACCCTGATTGGTCGCCTGTTACACGACAGCCATCAATTGTATGAAGATCAGCTGGAAACCTTGCACGTTGAAAGTGCCAAAATGGGCAATGCTGGCGAAGCGTTAGACTTTGCCCTACTACTCGACGGCCTACAGGCAGAACGCGAACAGGGCATCACCATTGATGTTGCCTATCGTTATTTCTCGACCGCCAAACGTAAGTTCATTATTGCCGATACCCCGGGACACGAACAATATACCCGTAATATGGCAACAGGCGCATCAAACTGTGACCTCGCCATCTTATTGGTTGATGCCCGTTATGGTGTGCAAGTACAAACCAAACGTCACAGCTTTATTTGTGACCAACTGGGCATTAAGCAGTTCGTCGTGGCCATCAACAAAATGGACCTGATGGATTATTCGCAGGAAACTTACGAGCAGATTAAAGCGGATTATCTCGAATTTGCCAAAAACTTGGCCGTCACCAACATCAAATTTGTGCCTTTATCGGCCCTTCTTGGTGAAAACTTGGTTGAACCGGCTCCGAGTATGCCTTGGTATACCGACCAACCTTTGCTTGAAATCCTCGAAAATGCTGAGCAGCCCGTGTTTACCGCTCATGGCGAACCCAGACTACCCGTACAATACGTCAACCGCCCTAACCTAGATTACAGAGGTTTTTGCGGCACCATAAGCGGTGGCGATATTCGCACAGGCATGGAAATCAAGGTATTACCCTCGGGTCAACGCTCAAGCATCAAGTCAATTGTCGACTTCTCAGGCGAACATGATTCGGCTCAAGTTGGTCAAGCCACCACCATCACCCTGACATCAGAAATTGATATCAGTCGTGGCGATATGATTGTACCTGCTGATAGTAGCATGACGGTATCAAACCAGTTTAAAGCGACATTGGTGTGGATGGCAGAACAGCCACTGGTATTAGACAAGCAATACGACATCAAACTGTGTCATAAAAAGACCACTGGCAGTGTGCGTTTCATCGATCACCTCGTGAATGTGAATACCCTGAGCGAACTGACTGATGCCGCTGATACTCAGGACCTAGCGTTAAACGAAATTGGCGTGTGTCAAATCGAACTGACTCAGGATGTCGCTTATGATACTTACAAAGAAAACCAGAAAACCGGTAGTTTCATTGTTATCGACCGTTTGAGCAACATCACCATTGCCGCCGGATTAATCGATTCAGCCATGGCCCACAGCGATGCTGACGGTGAAGAACGTGATGAAGTCAGCGAATTAGAGCGTGATTTAAATGCCCTAGTACGTAAGCACTTCCCGCACTGGCAGGCACTTAAGGTTTAAAATCTAGCCATATCCCGATGTATTAGGATATCGCTGAAACAGCGTAGGATGGGTGAAACCCATCAAGACCTTGGTTCAAAACCCATCGTCTTGATGTGTTTCCTAAGTATCGGACCAACCCATCCTACGCGAATAATATGGATAGCAGGAATTATCAATGTCAGTAGGATTTGAACAGCTTGCTTTAATCGCAATCATGATAAGTTTGGTGGTGGCTTTAATCGCCACCAGCCTCAGTCCTGCATTATTATTTTTTTCTGCTGTTATCATCAGTTTTCTCGCTGGCTTAATCGAACTTGACGTGATGCTGGCCAATTTTACCAACACCTCTTTAATTACTCTAATGATGTTACTCACCGCATCGTTGGCGATTGAAAAAACACGCTTAATCAGTTGGCTCGGTGCCCAAATAGCCCGAGGCAGTCTGACCAACTCCATTGTTCGGCTCGGTTTATCTTCGGCTTTATTATCCTCGTTCATCAATAATACCGCCGTGGTCGCCACCATGATAAACGGCATCAAAGAAAATACCGCTCACGCCCCATCAAAATTATTATTGCCGTTATCTTATACCGCCATATTGGGCGGCACCTTAACCCTGATTGGCACCTCAACCAACCTTATCGTCAATGGTTTTGTTGAAGATGCCGGGCTTGAACCATTGGGTTTTTTCGACTTCACCCTAGTTGGGCTATCAGTGCTGACGATGGGACTCATCACCATCATCATATTTGCCCGCAAACTACCCGAATATGAAGTTGAACAAGAAGAAGAAGCCCCCTTTTACCTCGACGCCACAGTCACCGAGCAAAGCGGCTTAATTGGCAAAACCGTCGAGCAAAACGAGCTACGCCACCTTAAAGCGCTGTTTTTGGCCGAGATCATCCGTGGAGGCGAGCGTATCGTGCCAGTCGGTCCGGATGAAATCATTCGCGCTGGTGATAAATTACAGTTTGTTGGTGACATCAACAGCGCCCACCGTTTGGCCCAATTTACTGGCTTACAGCTGGTACACCCAGAGCATGAACTGAGCGCAGGCAGCGAGTTAGTCGAAGTGGTGATCAGCCACAGCGGTGATATTGCGGGCAATACGCTCAAGCAATTTCGTTTCAGAGAACAGTTTGATGCCGCTGTCATTGCCATTCGCCGTGGCCATACCCGCCTCGAGGGTGGTCTAGGTACGGTTAAATTACAAGCAGGTGATTCACTGATTTTGGCCCCCGGCAAACACTTTAAAGACAAAGCGCTGAACAAAGAATTTGTTTACGTCAGTGGCGTCGAGTTAAAACACCTGTTTGACCTTAAAACCAGCATTAGCGTGATCGCCGGTTTTATGGTCGCCCTGCTCGCTTCTATCAGCGGATTGTTATCGCTGGAAAAAGGGCTGTTGCTGTTATTGGTCGGTTACCTATTCAGTGGCGTGATCACCCTTAAAGAAGCCCAGCGACGTTTTCCCATGGAACTGTTTGTGATTGTCGGCTCGGCCATTGGTTTAGCCCAGTTGATGATCAACACTGGTGTCGCCCAATTGCTCACTGATGCACTGATGTATTATGTCAATGGTTGGGGTCCCCTAGGTGCCTTTATTGCCATTTACCTGCTCACCCTGATATTAACCGAACTGATTACCAACAATGCCGCAGCAGCACTGGTTTTTCCGATTGCTTATAGCCTATCCACTGGCTTTGATGTCAGTCCAATGCCATTTATCATGGCGGTGGTGTTTGGTGCGTCGGCCAGTTTTATCTCACCTTATGGTTATCAAACCAACCTAATGGTGTACAGTGCGGGCCAATACCGCTTTAGAGATTATTTGGTGCTGGGCATCCCAACGTCAATTGCTTATAGTGCAACGGCATTGTTTATGATCCCCACTATTTTTCCTTTTTAATCCTTTATTTAGCTATTTTTAAGAGGCCATTTGCAGACCATGAAAGAAGACATCGTTTGGCACAATCACGCCGTCACCAAAGCCCAGCGACAAGCGCAAAATGGGCATCAAACGGCCATCATCTGGTTTACCGGCCTCAGTGCCTCGGGTAAATCCACCATTGCCGACGCGCTGGAGCAATCGCTGCATAGTCGAGACATCAAAACTTACCTGCTTGACGGTGATAATGTCAGGCACGGTTTATGTAAAGATTTGGCCTTCAGTGATGCCGACCGGGTTGAAAACATTCGCCGGGTCGGTGAAGTGGCTAAACTGATGACTGATGCCGGTCAAATCACCTTATCTGCTTTTATCTCTCCCCATCAGGTAGAACGTGATTGTGTCAGAGCACTGGTTGCTGAGGGTGAGTTTATCGAGGTGTTTGTTGATACCCCGTTTGACGTGTGCGCACAGCGTGATCCCAAAGGTTTGTATGCTAAAGCTTTGCGCGGAGAAATAAAAAACTTCACTGGCATTGATTCTGTCTACCAAACACCGCAGAATCCTGAGCTTCATTTGAAAACCGACGAATTGAGCGTCAATCAAAGCGTCGAACAAATCACCAACTACCTGATTAGTAAGGGGATCATCAATGCTTAACCGTCAACAGATTTTAGCTGGTATACAAGACATCGCGCTGCAAGCTGGCGCGGCGATTATGGAAATCTACCAACGCGACTTTGAAATCATGGAAAAATCCGATCAAAGCCCGTTAACCGAAGCCGACCTCGCGGCCCACAACCTGATTTGCCAGCAACTCGAAGCCTTAACCCCAGACTTGCCGATATTGTCCGAAGAGTCTGCCGATATAGATTGGGCCACCCGCCAAAGCTGGTCAAGCTACTGGTTGGTTGACCCGCTGGATGGCACCAAAGAATT
>JBLGCB010000540.1:0-4170 GCA_047617105.1 Phenylobacterium sp.
CTAAACAAGGCAATAAAACCATTGAATTACAGTGGCTGGTGAATCAACAGCTGCTCCGTGCGTTGACCATCACCACTAGTCACAATGGACAGCTGCAATCGCAACACTGGCAGCTAATCAGCAGTAGTGAAAACAGCGCAGCCATTGAGGCACAATTTCGACACTGGGACCGCTATATCACCACCGATTACGCGGATATTGGCGATAATGAAGCGGATCCGTTTTTGACTCAGATGATTCATTTGGGGTTCAGGGGGAATGATTGAGATTCAGGCGTAAGCACAGGTTAAACATAATACTTAACCTTTACTGATAACTGCTCTATACTCACCACCATATGAGTACCGGAGATAAAAAATGAGCTGGAGCATCCTAATACTATTCATCATCGCCATATTATTGATCATATTGGCGAAACGAAAACCTTTGCGAGGCCAGGACGAGCTGCAAGTTGGCTTTACTTATCGTCAACAAAAAGCCCTCTTTACCCCGGCAGAACGTTCGTTTTTAGGAGTTTTACATCAGGCAGTGGGTGAGCAAGCGCAAATCTTTGGCAAAGTGCGCGTCGCAGATATCCTTACGCCAGAGAAAAACCTGTCCAAGAGCCACTGGCAAACGGCTTTTAATAAGATATCCGCCAAACACTTTGATTTTGTGTTGTGTGATAAAACCGACCTAAGTGTTTTATGCGTGATAGAACTCGACGATAAATCTCATAACAGTAAACACCGACAAGCCAGAGATCAGTTTCTGCAAAATGCCTGTTTGTCTGCCAACATGCCGTTGATTCAAATTCCTGCCCAAGCCTCATATAACATTCATACCCTTCGTCAATCACTGGCAAACTATTTGCCTAATGAGTCACCGAATAAAACATCAAATGAGCAACCAGACGATAACCAATGGCGAGCGCCACAATCAGACTCAATCGAAACACCTGCAACCGTAGCAAAAACATGCCCCAAGTGCTCATCTGAGATGGTGAAAAGAACCGCGAGTAAGGGTAAAAATGTTGGTGATCACTTTTGGGGTTGTAGTGGATTTCCGAAGTGTCGCTATAAAGAAATGATTGAAGGATAAGGGTATCGCGTAACTATTACCTTTGACTCACTGGTGTAACGCGATACAGTTGAGGCAAGCATTCAACTCACCAGCTTAGCCTCAAGCACCTTAATCGTCGCGGTCAGCGCCTCGTTCACCTGAGCCTTATCATCCCAATCGATTTCGCCCCAGTTCACCCCGTCGATATCCATTTTGGTAATATCGTTAGTGAGTAACGCCTTAATGGCGTGAGTGGATTTCACTTTAGGGGTGTTGTAACTCTTCGCCTTACGCCCAGCTTTGGCGCTGGTTTTTTCAGTCGGTTTACGCTCGATGGCGGCAATTATACCCTGCTTTGCCGCTTCAATCGAAGCAGGTAAAACCAATTTGTTTTGTTCAAAATATTTGATGATGAAATAACTCAAGCAATCGTCTTTTGCGTGGCCTTTGTCTTTGGCTAACGCTTCGGCTTTGGTGATCAACTCCAATCCATTACGTAATTCAAGATGGCCAATGGCCATTTTCATCGCCTCAAACAGCGGCGGAAAACTGAGTACTTTGTTATAGCGCCAAAACGTGGTTTTGGTCATCGCCAGCGACGTCATGTAATCCTCAGGTTTGGGTTCTCCCCGATTTTGCTGGCTGAACATGGTGTTAAGGTTGTCGGCCGCCTGTTCAAAACCGAGCAGCTTTTCCACCGAACATAAGCCGGATTTGGCATGGTTCTCGACAAACTGTCTGATTTTAAGATTGGCGGGTTTTTCTTTAAGCACCTTAAAATCCCAAGCTGCTTCCCAACCAATATTAAACGCCACTGAATAATAACGCATATGGCCGTAAACAATGGTCGCCGCACAGCCACCTGTTTTAAAGACTTCAATCGGTTGCAACAAACCGCCCTGGTGCTTGATTTGTCCGGCCAGCAGTTTGACATCTTCGATATATTTGCTGATCACCGCAAACGAAGCATGGCTTTGGGGGCAATGGTTTTCGATCACGGCTTTATCCAGCAAAATATACACTGGCGTGGTTTGGGTGGCCTGACAACGCTTTAAATAATTCTCTTGAGCGGCCCTGCGGATCACCGGAAAGATTCGGCTGTTTTGTGGATCAGGCGTGACCATATCCATGGTCAGGCGTTCAATCAAGCCATCGTGAGCACCAGAGGGTATCGCCAAATTCAACGTCGGACCACCAGAGCGCCCTACCGACACTTCTTGTTTGTTACCATCAAGGACTTTACCTTGCCTAGCCAAAGCGACTTTATCTAGCGTCTGGCTCACCGCCTCGTCTTTAGGCGCGACAGCAGCTCTTTTTAATCTGGCCATGAGTTACTCCGAAATCGCGTTAAGGACCAATTTATATAAACTCTGAATTTCATCCCGGGCTTTTACATCCAACGCCCCGCCACTCTTTTTATACTGAAATACTTTTTCAACCTGCTCAGGTTTGCGCTCCGGGGTGAAAGAACCGCGTTTCACAATCATCAAATCAGACACATAAGGGGCGGTGATAGAATCCGGATCGCTTAACATCGCCAGCTGATGGTTTTCTTTATTGGTGATGGGATTGGTGATTTTGTTTGGGATAATACCAATCACCTCCAGCGCAGAGCTGCGTTGTTGATTGTGAATTTGAATGTTGTTCATCAACATCTTCACCCCGTCAACAGAATCAAATTCTAGTTCGGTAGGAATCAACACATGCGAACAGACCTGAAGAAAACCTTCACAAATCGCGGTTTTTGATGGCGGTGGATCAAATAAAATCACATCGAACTCCCCCGCTTCTTCTTCGTCAGCCAAAAATTCAGCCGCCAGTTCAGACACGCCTTTGGTCAGTTGCGGTGAATCAGAATTCAGTTTTTCAATGGTATTGCTGTTTAAGCTCTCTACCCTGCCCTCACTGGGCAAAATTTCAAGATTGTCTAATCCGTCGACTTTGTAATAAACAAAATCTCGCCCTAGCAGAATATCTGACGAAGTAGAAATACCATTCCAATTACCATTGTCTGGATCGCCTTCTTCATATTCAGCGTTTTTTGGCGGCACGGCATAACCCATGCCCGGTGGTATCTTCATCTTCAAAAAGGTTTTGCTACAGTTTTGCTGCGAATCTAAATCGACCAGCAACACCCGTTTTTTCTCACCCGCACCATCAACCCCACCCGTAGCCAACAAGTAAGCTAAGTTAGTAGACATCATGGTTTTACCAACGCCGCCTTTATGGTTATAAATTACAACTGACTTGACCATTGTATCCTTCCTGATTGGGTTGAGTGTAGTGCTGAGCACTGAAGGTTGACTGCAAATTATGATATGAAGTCAAAATATGAGTGTTATACTAATGTCATGTCAGCAATGAATCAATACAGTGGCTTAAGGTTTTACTTTTTGCATCCACTGGCAGTCTCAACAAAGGCCAATAAAAGCGGTTTTAAATGCCAAAAGGCGTTAATTAAATTTTAATTGATTATTAATATAAGCCATTGATTTAAAAGGTTAAAAACCCACTAGAACAGTAAAGTTTCCGCGGAAATTTCACGCCAAAAACCACCTATGCCAGCAGAGAAAAAAAATGAACGAAGATGTTGAAGATTTAATCCCCTTAGCCATCGAAACAGGATACAAAGCACCGTTATTTCGCTTACCCGAGGCTGCTGAGCGCGAAGCGATATTACCGCTGATCCCGCTACTATCATTAACCGACACTCAAATGACGGTGATCGACGCGGCGTTAAAAGTCGCTGGTTCAGCACAGCAAAATATTTGTATGCTCAGCGACATCGCCCAATCACTTAATAACTCCACCGCCAATATTCGCAAGCATTTTAAAGCGTTGATTGACATTGGTTTATTGCGCGAAAAAAAGTGCACCACCGATCCACTGAATCGCCGATTGGGCTCTTTGTTTATTTTACAAAAACCCGCCCATATTCACAGCAATGATAGTGAAGTCCCCTCGCCTTCTGTGCAGCATATTCCGCTGGATCATGTTGACGTTGTCGAACCTGACAGCTTCAGCAATATTGCCAATTCTGATTTAATCACCTCGGTGTTATTTGGTGCGTTCAACTACAATCGAAAATCACGAGAGTCGCAAATCGAATCTAATATCATCTGGCGTGGT
>JBLGCB010000541.1:0-4146 GCA_047617105.1 Phenylobacterium sp.
CATTGTCGCTCTGAATTAATGCCCCCCGTGGTTGCCAACTATCTGGCTTATATTAAGCAAACATAACAACAGTCCAGCTAAAAACAGCGGATGTAACGAAGAACATCGCCGCCAAGATAAGCCGCAGTAGTAATAAATCAGGGTCAGAGCCAGAGGATTTCTTTGTGCTGCTTTTATACACGTAAATCGGGTCTACTCTGACCGCCTCGACGCCCTGCCCGACACAAACTTGTAAATACGGCGTGATTGCTTTTTGACAATCAAGTCCGTCATACATACAATGCACATATGATTAAGTTTGATTGGCACCCATAGCCATACAAAGTGACGTCTAAGACTTGGCTAGGGTTATGTGTCTTTTAATGATCCTTTCACGTTATATCCGATTTGGTGAATTCGGGTATGATTTTTTTGCTTCACCAACAAACGAGAGTAAACAAAATGAGTAAAGGTACAGTTAAGTGGTTCAACGCAGATAAAGGCTTCGGCTTCATTACTCCAGAAGATGGAAGTAAAGATCTGTTTGTTCATCATTCAGAGATCCAATCTGGCGGTGAATATGCAACTTTGAATGACGGCCAAGCCGTTGAATTCGAAGTTGGACAAGGTCAAAAAGGACCATGTGCAAATAAAGTTGTTGCTATCTAAGCTGCAAACTTTAACAAGTCAAGAAGCGATGGCTACGCCACTGCTTTTTGATGCGTTATAAGGCGAGAGGGCAGACTCAACGTAATGAACCATATTAAGTTTGTTTTCCCTTTTGTTTTATCGTTTACAACCCTCCTCTCCTTCGTTCTAACGTCACATACCAATCCAAAGCAACCTCATCATCCCAAACCACAAAACACAGCCAGCTGACATTGCTGTAACCCCAACAGCTGAGACTTAAAAAGACTCCAGGTTTGTTGACCGATTTTATCTCTATTCAGGTTTATCAGGTTTTTCGAGCCTAACTGATTGGCCTGCCCATGCAGTTTGCGTCGGTGCCCCAGACTCACCTCGCTGGCTGGGTGTTAACTGGTAGGTGCTACCCGTGCCTGGTACCGTTGTATCTCCGGCCTCTACCCTGGCCTTGTAACGTGGGACAACAAACGTATCCGGGGGAAAACCCGCTTGTGGGTCAACACGCGCAAATGTTGATGATCGACGATCACTATTTTTTCCCGATATGAAAGGCTGATCTAACCTACCGTCCCCTTGCAAGTCATACCTATGGCGGGTCGGGTAATCGCCAGCTGGTAGGCCCTGTGGCATTGAAGCGTGATGCGCTGGCCCAACATCGGTTAGGTGTGGTGTATGTTTTGGATCTACACGTTTAGTAAAATGAGGGAATTGTTGTGTATCACCTTGTGGTGTTGTCGGAAAATAAAACCGTGTCTTATCAGTTTGCATATCTGTTTGAGTATATAAATGGGTATCACCAACCACGGCACGACCACTCAGACCAAGACTTGCAATTTGTTTGCTTATCGGTTTTACATCCTCATTCATTTTACGTGAGGTTTGAGCAAGCTTCGGCACATCTTCAATAGGTAAAAAACTAGCAATATGTTCATTTACATTAGAGGGCATATCAGCCAATGACTTTCCTTTAGAGTTCGCATGAGATTGACTTAAACTACTGGAACTACTGGAACTACTGGAACTACTGGAACTACTGCCCCCCATCCTAGCGCGTTTGGCTGGAGGTGGATGACTGGAACTACTGCTAGGACTACTACTTCTGGTTGATGACATTGGTCATTCCTTATTTATCTTTTAAACAATAATGCCAACGCAAATTCAGTGCCAACATTAAGGCTACAACAAACCCGGGTTTTATTAAATATAAGGACTAATTCATTGGTTTTATCCGCCTTTAGAGACTTCTATAGCGTCAATACCTAACAGGGTGGAAAATTACCCGGGTCATAAAGGGATGGTTCGTCTCAGTCTGAACAAAAACCTGAACCGTTTCAACCAGAGTATATTCTGCTAATTCATTATATGGCACAGACCAGCCACCTCTTGCTTTTTTCTTCCTCTGCGTTGCCTCTGCGTGCTCTGTGACTCAGTGGTAATCGCAAGGAACGAAGCCATTTGTTACCCAGTTTGATCAAATCCGATTTTTAAAACTATTTTATAGCGTAGACAGCTGCTGCTTTAAGCTCGATACCCGTCTTCTTGAAACATCCAAATGCAGTTCGACACCCACCACAGTGAGTTGGTAATTGCCGTTTTGAGCTTTGATTTTGGTGACTTTGTGGAGGTTCGCAATACAATTGCGGTGGATGCGAAAAAAGTGATCGGCCATCAACAGCACTTCAAATTCGTTGAGTGTGATGCTGGTCAGTATAGAGGATTGAGAAAGTTGCTGTTTGGCCTGCTCAGTTAAATGAATCTGGGTGTACCGCTCTATCGTTTCGATATGGGTAATATCGTCAAAGCCAATGATATGTTCAGCGTTGCCATCGCCAATCAACAACGTTTGCGAAGTCGATGATTTCTTTATCCCCCAGCTATGCTGCTGAAACAGTAGTTTGTTGATGACCCTACTCACCCCCTCGGGTTGAATGGGTTTAAGCAGATAATCAATGGCATGAGTATCAAATGCCGACAGGGCATACTCACGATGGCCGGTGACAAAAACCACCTGACAGTTCAATTGCTCAAGCTGCTTTGCCAGTGTCAGGCCATCACAGCCCGGCATTTCAACGTCTAAAAAGGCCAGGTCGGGCCGCTGTTGGCTGATAAATCGCAATGCGGCATCGCTGTTATCAAATGAAGCCAATAATTCAACTTGCTCAAATTGCGCTAAAATCGCCTTGATCGATTCTCTTGGTGCCAACTCATCATCAACAACCACTACTGTTAATTTCATTATATTTTTGCCTATTTTTTATTATCATCAGCCTCAGTAAAGGGCAAATCCAGTTCAATGATGAACTGGGTTGCTGTCTTGCTGGTTGTTAGACGATATTGCTGCCCATAGTTTAATTCAAGAGACTGTTTGAACACAGCTAAACCGGTACCAAGTTTGACCTCATGCCAAAGAAAACCTGGGCCGTTGTCGATAACCGTGATGTGCAGACGGTCTTTGGATGCTGACCGTTTAGCACCAATACTAATGTTACCGGGCCTAGTGTATGGCGCAACAGCGTACTTTACCGCATTTTCAATCAATGGTTGTAACAATAACGCTGGCACCAGTGCCTTGAGGCAATCGGGTGGTGTCTCAATTTGATAATCGAGCCTTTCGCCAAACCGTTGGTGTTGTAAAAACAAAAAACCTTCGCTGATCTCCATCTCCTGAAACAGTGGCACCATCACTTGCTCAGACATGGTGAGGTTTTTACGTAACAAGTCGGCCAAATCCAACAGCAAATCAGCGGCTTTTTTGGGTGAACTTTGCAGTTCGTAATGAAGCAAGCTAAGGGTATTAAGCATAAAATGCGGATTGCTTTGCATTTTAAGGTTACGCAGTTTGGCTTGCAGCATATCGTTTTTGATGATCAGGGTCTTTTCTCTTTGCAACAACAGATGAAAAAACAGGGTATAGACAATGATGGTTAATGGCACCAAGCCCCATTTATAAATCCCGCCTAACTGTTGATAATCAGCCGAAAGCGGCAAGGGTAATAAGCCAAATATTAATTGCCTAACCAAGATCACCGAGGCAAAATGATAAGCGATTTTGCCGCTAAGCGTTTCAGTTAAAGCAATAGGAAGGTAACGCTCAAACAGTTGAATTGTTATCCATACCAACACAATGCCAAGCCAAAGAAATGGCATAAACTTGATGATAGATACAAATGATACCTCGGCAGTGGGATCGGCCAGTCTGATAAAGTAAGTAATCACCACAACCGTAAAAGGCACGAGAAGTAATAAGGTAATATTTTGCAGCTTTTTGACGTTCATTATTTGGTGATGGTTCCTTCGCGTAATTTTATCGAACAAGAATTGATTGATGTTTTGTACCACTGTGGTAGATTTGGCGTCAATCGTTTGCGTTGTATGGCAAAATCCATCACCTTGTTCGAAGCCAATAAAAGGAATAAATCATGAGAATACTACACACTATGTTAAGGGTGGCCAACCTCGATGAGGCCATCAGCTTTTACACCGACGTTTTTGGCATGAAATTACTGCGTAAATCCGAAAATG
>JBLGCB010000542.1:0-4143 GCA_047617105.1 Phenylobacterium sp.
AGCATTTATGATGATCTCTGCCAGCAACTCAACTTAGCCATAGCCTTGCCGCCCCCAACCTCAACCATCAGTGCTTAGGAAGTATCAGTAAATAACATCCGAAACTGACTTGTCTCTTTATCCAGTTTCTGCGTTAGGAAAAGCGTTGAGTAGAACGACTACACGCCCCTTTGCCTGCCTTGAAACAGAATAAATATCCTGCCTCAGTTTCGGATCTTATTTAATTCCGCTTCCTTAATCCCACGAGAATTATCCAGCCAACTGGGTAATAAACCAAAAAAGGTCATTTGGCTTTCTACATCATTGTCTTTCACCAACTGAAGTACTTCTTTGGCGGTTTGGCGTCGCCAGGTGATATTTTCAAGATTAGCAAAACCATAAATCATCGCAGCAGCAATGGCTGAATTGAGTTTAAGTTGACGCTGGTCCACTTTGTCAAAAGTATCTGATTCACCATGATAGTTTGACGCATAGTTAGCATCCGTTTGATTGGCAACTAGATTGGGCACCCCTTGCATCATAAAATCGTAATTGTCAGTACCCACCAACGTCTGATTGACCTGAGTGAATGGCCCCAGCGCCGCCACTGGTGCCAACACTTGATTCAATGCCTCAATGATATCAGCGCGACCATTAGTGAAAAAACCATTCACTCTACCCGTGCCCACATCCATGGTGGCGGTCATCACGGTATTATCAAGCTCATCGGCATGGGTTTTGGTGTAAGCCCATGAGCCATACAACCCCTGCTCTTCACCGTTGTATAACACAAATCGCATGGTGCGTTTGGGCTGTAAACCCAGTCTTTTAATCTGCCGCGCAAGGTCAATCATAATCACCGAATTTGAACCGTTATCCAAAGCACCGGTGCCCAAGTCAAATGAGTCAATATGCGCACCAATCACCACGTATTGATCAGGATATTTGCTGCCGGTAATCTCAGCCACCACGTTAAACGACTGATACTGGCCTCCTTCAACAGTATCAATGTTAGGCGAAAATATCAGCTGATGACCCTTATCCAGCAAACGCTGGGTCCGCAGCGCGTGCTCTCTTTCCATCAGTATAATCGGCAACTGATTGGCACTGGCGGTGCTGGGCAAATGGCGGTATAACATGTTTTTAGGTCGTGATGACATGTAAATCAAACCTTTGACTTGATGTTGTAACGCCAACTTTTCGATATGTGGCGCTTCAACATACTCTGAGAACAAGCCGCTCATACCCGCCGTATCATCAAGCACATCGGTATACACCAATACCCATTTGTCTTTGACTGACTGACGGGCAAAATCAGCGGCTAATCCATGATGAAGATTAACCAGAGGGGCTGCCATGGCTTTGGCATTAGCGTAAGTAAAAGGTTGGGCTAATACGCCCGGCGTAAACGTGATCCCATCGCCTTCGATGTGCGCCGTGGTACTGTTCTCAAACCATGAACGTGGCATGGTAAAGGCTTCTTTTTTAACCTTTACACCCGCCTGTTCAAACCTTTGTATTGCCCAATCCACCGCTGCCAAATTGGCTTTACTGCCAGTTAATCTGGCCCCGACCTGGTCGGTTAATGTTTTTAAATCGTCTATCACTGGGGTTTGCTGCATCATCGCCGCCACCAGTTGGTTAACATCGGATGAGGTTTTGCTGTTTTGGTGGTGTTGATGTTTAGAGTTGAGGTGTTCGGCACTTACTGAAGCGATCAGACAACATAAGCTTATCAAGAGGTATTTTCGCATGGTTTACTCTTTATTATTGCCCTGTTTTTCACCGTACTTTTTATAGCACTATTGATAAAACAGAGGATGATTGATTGTGCTTACTGTAAATCAATCATCTACTGGTGTCTATTGAGACCAATATTGTTACCTGTAACGCCTGCTGTAAAGTCTATTATACAACGGTAGCACCTACGGCTTCATAATCTGTTTAATGGCCTTTTCTAACGCTGGGTTCTTCGGATCTGATTTGCCCGTTTTCGCGATGATTTTACCCTCTCGTGAAATAAATAGTGTCGTTGGTGTGCCTTTGACACCATACGCCTTAGTAATATCATCACCAAAAAGTGCCGTTTTAAAGTGTGACCCACGTGCATCCAATACAGCTTGCGGTGTTGCACCATCATCTTCCCAGATACTCACTGACAACATTTCTAACCCCTGTGGCTGATACTTTTGATACAAGGCATCCAGACCGGGTTGCAGCTTTTTACAATACGGACACCAAGTTGCCCAAAAGTGTAAAACCAACGGTTTACCTTTATAATCAGCCAGCTTAACCGTGGTGCCATCGGCCATCTTTAATGAAAAATCAGGGGCCAGCCTCGCTTCTATCGGTTTGTCTGGCTTGGCTTGTACGCCACTTGGTACTAACAACGTCATACTAAAAAAAGTGATAGCAATAAAACTGACTAAATATCTCATAATACAATTTCCCATAGAAGCGCTTAAAGGTGTTGGTTGAATGCTGTTATTTAAAAAGTGTTTGAAGGTGTTCAAAGGTATTAGTACACAAGACCCGAGTTATGACTAAAACTGTTCAAGTCAAATTGGCTGACCCTTTTTAATACCAATGCTGTCATAATAGTCCTGTAATAAAACAATAGCACCCTTTATACTCCATTGCTCATTCTCAATTAAACTAAACTAAACTAAACTAAACTAAAAGTTAACTATTCAGCGTGCTTAGATTTCACTTCAGGACAAGGCATTTTCGCACGGAAAATAGGCGCATATGATCATATGTAACTGTTTGAGTACGAAAATAACGCCGTCATGATGCGAAAGATGAGTGTGCTGAATAGTTATACCGAAAGAAAAGAAGGAAAACCATGATGATCCAAGTAAACGATAAAGTCCCCGCAGTCACCCTGAAAGTATTTGCTGAAAACGGCCCTGAAGATGCCACCACAGAATCTTTATTTGCTGGCAAAAAAGTGGTACTTTTTGCTGTCCCTGGTGCCTTCACCCCAGGTTGTTCTAAAACCCATCTGCCTGGTTTTGTTGCCAATGCTGATAAAATTAAAGCCAAAGGTGTCGACAGCATTATCTGTATGTCAGTTAACGATGCTTTTGTGATGCACGCTTGGGGTAAAGATCAAAATGCCGAAGCCATTATCATGCTCGCCGACGGTAATGGTGAATTGAGCACAGCACTGGGACTCACCCAGGATGCCAGTGCCAATTGCATGGGCATCCGTAGTCAGCGTTTTGCGATGATTGTTGAAGATGGCGTGATAACCGCCCTTAATGTTGAACCCGTGCGTGGTATTGATGTTAGCTCCGCAGAAACGATGCTGTCATTATTGTAACGACTTACAACGGTTTAAGCTTAAATGCTTAACCAAAAACCTTCCTCGAATGCAAAGTCAACCCTAGCCCCACACTGCCAAATTTGTCGCCATCGACAATTTTGGCATGGGCAAAATCGGCCACCAGCTTGGTACGAAACAACTCAACCGCCGTAGTACCGCCAGTTAAAAATACCGCCCCGACCTGTTGTGGTTTAATCGCCGCCTGAGCCAAGCAATTGTGCATTGATGCCACCACGGCATCACAGCTGTCCATAATGGTCTCGTTAAAATCTGCCTTGTTGAGCGCAATCTCAAAACCCTGCTCGACAAAATCTAGCTTCAAATTAACCTTGTCCATCTCAGACATGCCCACTTTAGCCCCCTCAACCCCAAGTGCCACACGATGGGCTTCTCTGCGCTCAATCACTTTAATAAAGCGGTCAATCAGGTGTTTCTCAGCAATATCCAGCCGCATCTCTTTGATTTCTAACACTGAGGATTTTTCATACAGGGTATTAATCAGATGCCAGCTGGCGAAATTAGAAAACGGCGGGTAAGGCAATTCCATGGTCGGTTTATGGATATTTTGCGCTTTGTAACCAAAATGCGGCATCACCCGTTTAAGGCTTAATTGCTTATCGAGATCGGTGCCACCAATATGCACACCTGAAGTCGCCAAAATATCACTAGCCCGGTCTGCTTTCATCCCTCGTTCAGGAGACAATCTTATCAGGGTGAAATCAGAGGTACCGCCACCAATATCGATGATCAACGCCAGCTCTTCGCTTTTAAGCGTTGACTCATAAGCCAGTGCAGCCGCGATAGGTTCGTATTGAAAAGTAACTTCTTTGAATCCA
>JBLGCB010000543.1:0-4136 GCA_047617105.1 Phenylobacterium sp.
TCACTCCAGCTACCATCAGCATTGCTCGCGTTGACACTAAAGAGATAAGCACCGGCATGTAATGAGGTAAAAGCGGCCTCGCGATTGCTGGCATTGCGATCAATCCAGTTCGATTGACTTTCACGACGATGCATTTTATAACGATAACGGGTGCTCGCAGGAGATTGATAATCACTGCTGGCGAAGGAAAATGAAAAACGATATTGATCATATGACAGGGTCAACTCATCGGTGTTATTAAGGGGCGTACTTAACGGTGAATTGGGGTCATTGGCACTTAACCCTGCCAGCTTATCAAACAAACGAAAGTTTGATAACAATATCGGCAGTGTGTTGCTGACCTTATTGGCCGCGAGTAATTGCGGTGAAAAACGCGCCAAACTGGTCGCACTACCCACCACAATATCACCTGAGGCGGTCGTTGCACTCATATTATGGCCAATATCTTCGATCCGCAAACCCTGATCACGATCAAAGTGGCGATATTGATGGTTTTGCGGATTAAATCTTAGGATGCCACTAAGCGTGCCAAACCATAAATTGCCATTATTATCTTGGCTGATTGACTTAATCACCCGCTCTAAAAATGGCAATTCATTGAGGTAAAAGGTTAACTTGCCGCTGTCCATATCCAGTTGTGCCAGCCCGGACTGCTTAGTGCCGACCCAAACTCGACCTTGTTTATCTTCAAACAATGACAATATCATGTTGATGTTATGATCTGAGTCAGTGGTAATATCTGATAACTGCCCGGTGGTTTTTTCAAGCACCTTCAAACCCGCATCAAGGGTACCCACCAGAATTTTTTGACCATACTTTTGCTCAGACTTTGGCGATAGCGGCAATATATTGTTCACCGAAATACTGTCGCGATGCTGAACATAACGATGATTTTCGGCGTCAAAACTAAATAACCCGGAAATATTGTTGCTATCAGGCTCTAGCCCCACCCAAACCGTACCCTGTGAGTCGATGGCTAGGCTGGTCAAAGAGTTGGCCGGTAAAGTCGGTTGATGTTCACCGTCCCAACCATAAGGCAACAGCTGTTGAGTATTGATATTAAAGCTAAAAATGCCTTTATCTTGCACATTGAGGATCAGTGTCTCGTCACTATCACGCACAATCGCAACAATATGGCCAATGTCTCGCCCGACCAATTCAAACTGCTGGCCATTAAAAACAAACAGTTCATCCGTGGTGCCCAACCAAAATGTCCCTTGGTCATCAACATACGTCACCGTCATTTCCAGTGGACTGATATAAGCCATCTGAAGATGCTCAAACTGGGTATGGTCCAAACTCATTCGAAATATGCCATTGAGCGTCGCCACCCACAATGTTTCGCTGGCATCAACCGCCATACCACTAATATATTGGCCATTAAAAGTATTTTTACCACTCAAACCACTGTTAATATTCACCGCTGTGGTAGCCCCGGGGTGCAACACACTAAGACCATTATAATGGCTACCAATCCATAACCGCCCTGCGCCATCTTCTTTGAAACTGGTGACAATATTGGCCTTTTTGCGATTGGACAACATAAACGGGGTTTCTATCGCACTAAAGGTCAGAGTCTCGGGGTTAAATTGATCTGCCCCTGCGCCAGTGCCCACCACAATGGTACCATCGCGACGCTCATAAACCGTGTGTACCGCATCATCAGATAATCCGGTGTTATCACCATGGTGATGCCTAAAGTAATGGTGCTCCTGTTTTTTAAAATCACATAGATGCAACCCCTCATATTCACTGCTAAACCACAGTCGCTGTTGTTTGTCTTCAAAAACTAAGGTGATATCGGTAGCTTCAGAGAAACCAAATTGACTGTTAAGGCGGGTATTGGTCGAGGTCTCCGGGTCAAACTGGTTAAGGCCATTTTCGGTGCCGATCCACAATTGCTGGTCAGATGCCAAAGTGACGGTATTAATGAAGTTACTATCAAGGGTTGCCGGGTCATTGTCGACACTGACGAAATGATCAAACTGCTCTGTCGCGGGTGAAAATCGGCCTAACCCACCACCATAAGTGCCCAGCCAGATAATGCCTTGTGCATCTTGCACCAAACTTGATAAGTTGTATTTGTGCACATCATCCAAGTCAGAAAAACGTTTGATTTGATGACCATCGTAACGCAGCAAACCACTATTGGTGGCCAACCAGATAAACCCGGCTTGGCCCTGAATCACCTCGCGCACCATGCCCAAGGGTTCGCCAGCAACAGCTTCAATATGAGCAACAATAGGGCCTGGGTTTACAAGAGGTGCCCCATTAATCTCTACTTTCAATTCTATTTCAGCGCTATTGGCCTGACCATGTAAAAATAGGGTTGCCAGACATAGCAGTATGGGTGCTAGTTTAAGTATTGGCTTGGATATTGATTTGAGAATCATCTTAGGTACTGCCTTGGGGATTAATACGGAAAAAAAACGGATGAAAAAATTCGTTAAAGCCGATTTAGACAATGAATTAAGTTTGCTGAGCATATAGATGGTAAGTCTCCTTTGATACAGCCTTTCATTATGCGGATCAGTGAGGATGAATGCAATCGCAAAGCCTGTGACTGTTTGACAATAATAGCTCAAATACCAGATTTGTGGGATGAAGTGACTGAAAAAGCCACACTCTAGTCATTTCGCACTGCTCTGTTGGAGCGGCGTCTTGCCGCGAATTTAGGTTCATAGCCACCAATTCAGGTAAAATGAACAATCGCAGATTTATAATGACGGGTTAATTTGAGTGTGGTGCCATCAGACAATACCAGTTGAGACTAAGTTGACATGACAGAACGACGGTCTTATCACGAGTTGTAGAAGGCGTTGTAGGAGGCGTTGTAGGAGGCGTTGTAGAAGGAATGATTCAAGGCAATATCAGCAGCCCAACCACAATAAAAGCCAGGGCAAAAATCAGCAATCGCCAACGTCGTTTGCTCAGTCGCATATCATCCAGCTCTTGCTGGTAACCGTCAATTAGCTCAAACTGATAGGTGATTTGATAATTTGGCCCGTTGGCGATAAAACCATCGTCGGCGAACCCAAACAGGCGGAATTTTTGACGCAGTTGGAATAATAGCTTCATCAGCACTTGTTTATCGGTTTTGCCCGGCCAATTGGCTTTGAGAATGGCTTGTACACTGACAATGCCATCAGCGCCTTGATGTTCAAGCAGATACCTTAACACTTGCGCTTCTTTATCATCCAGGGGGAGTTTTTTGCCTTTACATTCAAGGCGCAGGTCTTGAGCTTCAAAATAAAACTTGACCTGCTGTTCAATTAAATAACACTGTGCTGGCATTAGCCCACCTACTCACCTACTCACCTGCTCGCCGAATCAGCGCACTCCGGCAGTCTCAGCATACTTTTCAAAAAAATCATCGACAGATTTCGTTGGTGTTTTGGTTAATTTCAGCAATAACTTAAACGGTATTGAGGCAATTTCATAACGACCGCTGATATCACTCAGCATGGTCAGCCACAGTTTGGCGGTCATTTCAGAATCATATAAGGCCCGGTGAAATACACCATCGCCGGAAAGGTTGGCATATTCCACCAAAGTACCGAGTTTGTGATTGGGAGCATCTTGATAGAGTCTACGGGCAGCGAGCATTGAACACGCAAATTGGCCCTGATAGGAGCGGTGGATATTACTCAGCTCGGCATCCAAAAAACGCTTATCGAATGAAGCATTATGTGCCACGACGTTGTCGTTGCCAAGGAAGTCAGCAAAGCGATGCATCACCTCAGCACAAGGCGGCGCGTCTTTTATCATCGCATTGGTAATACCGGTGTAACCTTCAATAAAACCGGTGATCCGACGACCCGGATTCATCAATTCTTGAAAGCTTTCTTGTATTTTGCCATTGACGACGCGAACCGCACCAATTTCAATGGCTCGATCCCCCACGTCTGGTGACAATCCTGTGGTCTCAAAATCCAGAATTACAACTGTGTCGGCCCTAGACATAGTGTATATCCCCTTATCTCTACTGTTTTTAGAGTCACTGTTCAGCACGCTGAACAATTACTTTTTAGTTAGCTAACATAGCCGATAAATGTCACGGCAGTGTAACATGGTTTTTCGTTGTTCGGATACTACTGTGATAATGGTTCTGAAGGTTTACTCCAGATATAGGTTAG
>JBLGCB010000544.1:0-4117 GCA_047617105.1 Phenylobacterium sp.
GGTGGCAGATAAATCTTTACATACGCTTAAACAGCAGCGAGCCATTGGTGCCGCCAAAACCAAATGAATTACAAATCGCGTATTCCAGTTTGGCATCACGGGCAGTATGAGGCACAAAATCCAAATCACAACCGACATCCGGGTTATCCAGATTAATGGTCGGGGTCAGTTTTTGATGTTGCAATGACAATACCGAAATAATCGCTTCAACCGCCCCTGCCGCACCTAACAAATGGCCGGTCATCGACTTTGATGAACTCACGGCCAATTTGTAAGCGTGATCACCAAAAACCGTTTTTAACGCGGCAACTTCGGCAATATCGCCCGCAGGTGTCGAGGTGCCATGGGCATTGACATAATCAATTTGGTCGACATTAATACCCGCATCATTGATGGCATTTTCCATCGCTAATGCGCCGCCTCGGCCATCTGCTGGTGGCGAGGTCATATGAAACGCATCACCACTCATGCCAAAACCGGCCAGTTCGGCCAAAATTTTAGCGCCACGGGCTTTGGCATGTTCGTATTCTTCCAATACCATCACCCCAGCACCATCGCCAAGCACAAAACCATCACGGTCTTTATCCCAAGGTCGACTCGCTGACTGTGGGTCGTCATTACGACTGGATAACGCTTTGGCGGCGGAAAATCCGCCCATACCTAAACAGGTCGATGCTTTTTCAGCACCACCGGCCACCATCGCATCAGCATCGCCGTAGGCAATCATTCTCGCCGCATGGCCGATGTTATGAACACCCGTAGTACAGGCGGTAACAATGGCAATATTGGGGCCTTTCAAGCCACGCATGATAGAAAGATTGCCCGCAATCATATTGATAATGGTTGAAGGGATTAAAAAAGGAGATAATTTTCTGGGACCGCCATTGAGAAGCTTAACATGATTGCTTTCAATCAAGCCTAAGCCACCAATACCAGAACCGATGGCCGCACCAATACGATGGGCATTTTGCTCTGTCACTTCAAGACCAGAATCATCCAGTGCCTGAATACCAGCAACCACGCCGTATTGCACAAACACATCCATCTTTTTGGCTTCTTTGCGTTTGATGTCCGTTTCAACATTAAAATCATTTACTAAACCAGCAAAACGCGTATTGAACAAAGACGCATCAAAATGTTCAATCGCTCTAATACCACTTTTGCCCTTTAGTAAATTATCCCAGGTTGTTGCAACAGTATTGCCCAGTGGGGTCAACATACCAGTTCCGGTAACTACAACTCGACGTTTAGCCACAAATATTCTCCGCAAATATAATAAAGAATTTTTAAACAGGGATTTAGTCGCTGCGACCAATCACGATAATAGGTCACAGCCACAAATGAAATGGGCAACGAACGTTGCCCACTTTACCATTACTCAGCGTGTGCTTTGACGTAGTCAATAGCCGCTTGAACGGTAGTAATCTTTTCAGCGTCTTCGTCTGGAATGTCAGTTTCAAACTCTTCTTCCAAAGCCATAACAAGTTCAACAGTATCCAAAGAGTCAGCACCTAAGTCATCTACAAAAGATGCGTCACTTTTGACTTGGTCATCATCAACACCTAACTGTTCAACAACAATTTTAGCTACTCTTTCTTCGATTGTGCTCATCTTCAATTCCTATCCGCGCATTAGCGCTTTCGTTAATAAATTTTTGCGTAGTGTATTCTTTCAAATTTCAGGTTACAAGAAAAGACGTGTCTTTTTTTCAACTGGTCTAACCACTAACCCAATACTACACCTATACTATTTTACTATTTTGAACCGCCAGCGCTGACGTTACAGCCAATATTCATGACATTTTGCAACGATAAGTCTGACGTCTTAAATTCTGATTGAAAAGCGGGTTTATGAGTTTGCTAAGGCAAACGCCACTTTTCCAGTATGGACCACAAAATATGATAAGTGTATGGTCCAAGCCATATTTTTGTAACTATTTTTGTAAAAACTCATGCCATAACAGCGGGGATAAATCCTCCGCCTACGGCCACGGCTAAATCATATACATTCCGCCATTTACATGCAATGTTTCGCCAGTAATATATCCCGCCATATCAGAAGCTAAAAAAGCCACTGCTGAGGCGATTTCTTCCGGCTTGCCAAGACGATGGGCTGGCACTTGAGCAAAAATGCCTTCTTTTTGCTCATCAGTCAACTCTTTAGTCATATCGGTGTCGATAAAACCTGGCGACACAGTATTGACCGTAATACCACGAGAAGCCACTTCACGGGCCATAGATTTGGTAAATCCTAACAAACCCGCTTTGGCGGCAGCATAGTTCACTTGACCTGCATTGCCCATGGTGCCTACCACTGAACCAATGTTGATGATGCGGCCATGACGTTTTTTCATCATCGAACGCAACACCGCTTTGCTCAGGCGAAATACCGAGGTCAGGTTAGTGTCAATAATATCTTGCCACTCATCATCTTTCATTCGCATCAACAAGTTATCACGGGTAATACCTGCGTTGTTGACCAAAATATCAACACCGGTAAAATCACTTTTAATGGTGGCAAACAACGCCGCAATTGAATCAGTATCGGTGACATTAAGCATAATACCTCGGCCGTTGTCACCTAGGTATTCACTAATTGCAGCCGCACCAGATTCACTGGTGGCAGTGCCTATCACAGTGGCACCTAACTCAACTAACTGCTGTGCTATCGCTTTACCAATACCCCGGCTCGCACCGGTGACAAGGGCTATTTTTCCGGTTAAAGACATCATGATTTGTTCCCCTAGTATTTAATTAACGCCGAACCCCAGGTAAAACCACTACCAAAGGCTTCTAGTAATAAAGTCTGTCCCCGCTTAATTCTACCATCACGAATGGCAATATCTAGCGCTGTAGGAATGGTTGCCGCAGAGGTATTACCATAGGTGTCTAACGTGACCACTACCTTATCCATACTCATCTGCAATTTCTTGGCAGTGGCTTTAATAATGCGTAAATTGGCTTGATGCGGCACCAACCAGTCGATGTCTGACGCCTGCATATTATTGGCTTCTAGTGTTTCTTTAACAATACCGCTTAACTTATTGACCGCCACTTTAAACACTTCATTACCCTTCATGTAAAGGTAACTTTCATGAACAGAAGCAGGTTCGCCTCTGACTGGTCCGTCAGCGCCCAGCAACACACCGTAATTGCCATCAGCATGGATATGGGTAGACATCACGCCCTGTTCTTCGCTGGCTTCAAGAATCACCGCCCCTGCGCCATCACCAAACAAAATAATGGTAGAACGATCTTCGGGTCCACATAAACGTGACAAGGTATCTGCGCCAATCACCAAAACCCGTTTGGCCATACCGCTCTTAATGTATTGATCGGCAATACTGACCGAATAAATAAAACCTGAACAAGCCGCGGCAATATCAAAGGCAGGAATATTGGGCACATTCAATATTCGTTGCACTTCACATGCGGCACTTGGTAGGGTAATGGCAGAGCTGGTGGTACCCACGATGATCATATCGAGGTCTTGTGGGTTAATACCCGCCGCCTCAAGCGCTTTTTGCGCAGCAGCTGCGCCAAGCGTAACAACACTTTCTTCTTTGCTGGCCCAACGACGTTCTTTTATGCCCGTACGTTCAATGATCCATTCATCACTGGTCTCAACAATTTTAGATAAGTCGTCGTTGGTGACAACTTTGTCTGGAAAACTACTGCCTGTGCCTATAATTCTAGAAAACATGAGAGTCCTGTTTACGGTTTATCGATTAATACTTCTTCGAGTTTGTCTTTAATACGTTGTGGAACTTGGCGTTCGACTTCGCAAACTGCTTCTTTAATAGCATTTAAAAAGGCCACTGGAGAAGCGTTACCATGGCTTTTCACCACAATTCCGCCCAATCCTATCAGACTAGCACCGTTATAGTGGTCGGGGTTCACCCTTTTATACAGCTTTTTTAACGCTGGCAACAACAAAAAGCCGAGAAAACGGCTAATCATGTTACGATTTAGTGAAGATTTCAATTTATCAATGATTAAATTGGCAATACCTTCACAGGTTTTTAACGCCACGTTACCGACAAATCCTTCACACACCACCACATCGGCTTTACCTGAGAAAATATCACTGCCTTCAATAAAACCAACATAATTGATTT
>JBLGCB010000545.1:0-4098 GCA_047617105.1 Phenylobacterium sp.
CGCTCCCATATAGCCATTAACTTTTCACGGTTTGGTGTAAACTTGTCGGCTTTGTGATGAACCCATTGTTCTAACATGGGGATATGATCTTCAGACGAAAGATTGGCATGACCAAATATCTCATACCATTCATCCGCCTCTTTATCCAATTTCTTAATGTTGCAACCATCAAGCAACACCACCAACGCATCAACAATGCCTGACACAATCAAAAAGTCTTTGATACTTTTATGCAAAAACGAAAATGCCTTATCTTCGACCCCTTTAAAAAAGAAACTAATCCGCAATTGCGAACAAAGCACTTCAATATTTTCGACACTTTTATTGTTGAGAAAATCCAAATCAAAAACAGAGTTTTGCAGCGCAGGTGCCAAAGCCGATAACTTAATGCTCTCATCGCCCGTTTTAAACATTTCAAACGCTATAGCCTGCAACAGCACCAGATAATCGTCAAAATCTAAACTGTCATTGAGTGATTCTGTTGGTTTTGTCTGCCATCGTTTTTTATGCGACCAACGAATAATGGTATCGTAAATGGCGGTTCTATTGATGGTGTTGTGATCCAGTTCATCAATCAGCTTTTTACCTTCGTTATCACACAGCATGATTGAACTGATGGCCAATAAAATCGGTTGAGGCATTAAATCTTGCAGGTGATAATCATTTAATTGCTCAATGGTAATGGGCTCAATGCCATTTTTTTGCCCGTTAAAACGCTCTAACCACAACTGCATCTTATCGTCAGAAAAATCCTCAATCTCAAATATCCAGTGGTCAGTATTAAAGCTTTGTTTGATTTGCGCCACATACTGGCTACGTCCGGTCAAAATTAAACTCAGCTTACTGCCGGCCAGCCGATTAACCCGATCTGCAAGGCGGAACAATCCTGAGACAAAACCTTTTAATGTATCATCACTGCCATCGGCCAATTGACGTTCATCTAGGCCATCAAGAATCAGCACGGTATGTTTTGCTTCGAAAAACGTTTCGTCTTCAATAAATGCAGTTTCGCTATTTAACACCTTAAGAATAGGGTCGCTAAGTGCCCTCAGGTTTTTAAACTCGTAAAACAGCACCGACAGCGGTTTTTCATCACGCTGGAACGTTTGTGCCAATGCACTGACCAGCATTTTAACGGTTGAGGTTTTACCATGACCAGGTTGACCATGAATAACAATAGGATAATTGGCTTTACCACTCACTCGTTCTATCAACGCTTGGATAATATTGCTGTCTTCTTTGGTTTTTCCTGCGCCTTGCTGAGTTTGCTCAAACCTAACTTTACAGGTTGGCGTCACATAACTTTTACGTAGCACCAAATCAGGATCAATCGCCAAGCTTTCGTGCTCTACATCAACCAAAACCGCATTCATATGCGCCATCACCTTTGATTCAGTGGGCACTACAAAGGTCTTAAGTTGCTCGATATACTTTGCGGCATTAACATGCGCTTTATCAGCTGATTGCACCATGCTAGTAAAGTTAAGGCTGAAGTCTTGACGTATTAAACGACTAACCTCTGACCAGGGTTGGATAAACTGATCGCTGTGTTGATTGATATACGACTGTTCAACGCGGTTAAGCAGATGCTGAAATACCGGGTGGTATGAGGGGAAGTTGGGGTCGATGATATGATCTGAGAACAGTGCTTCGCTGCCCTTTTTAATCGTCACTTTGGCCTTAATGTCGTGCAATTGCAGGGTATTATCAAAGGCCAACTGATATAGTTCGACCAACTCTTTGGCAGCGTCTACCACTTCAGGCTTTAACGCTTTACCCAAATCTTTGGCTAAAGTGGCAAATTTTAAATCCAAAATATCGGCAGCTAGTGATACATACCATTCTGGGTCGGTAAATTTAGCATTGGTGACTTTGCGCGGGGCTGGTTTGGTCATTTGAACCTTCGAGTGTCTACACTGTTTCTTGTTTGATTCTCATCCTACTGAGTTCTGTGCAAAATTCAATACAATTTTTTGGTGCCATCGGGTCGAACCAATTCATTATCGATTTACTCAAGACTGACTGTTAGCATTAAGATATAATCAATGCATTGGTTAAAACCCCCATTTATTTTCAAGGGCTAACAACATCATGAACCGCTTCTTCAACATTGCTGGTCCTATCCAAGATAACCAGCATTATCATCTCGACCCGCTCACCCGGCTTGACTGGGAAGAGATCCAAATGTTGATTGAACAAAATAAATACTTTGTACTCCATGCCCCGCGCCAGACCGGCAAAACCAGCACCATGCTCAGTATGATGGACGCGCTCAATCACGGCGGTGAATATGTGGCGCTTTACGCCAATGTCGAAGCGACCCAAGCAATGGGTAACGATGTTGACCGTGGTATCAACAACCTGTGTGATTCCATCGCCCATAACGCTTGGATCCACCTTAAAACAGAATTATTAATCGACTGGTTAGCACAAAAAGGACAGTCCATTAGTCCCGGTGATAAACTCACCCAATTGCTCAGCTACTGGAGCCTAGCAACAGATAAACCTTGTGTATTATTTCTCGATGAAGTTGACGCATTAGTCGGCGATACCTTAATCTCGCTGTTACGTCAAATAAGAGCGGGTTACATTCAACGGCCCTCGGCTTTCCCGCAAAGCATTGTATTGTGTGGTGTACGAGACGTCAGAGACTATCGAATCCACAGCAGCGGAGAAATTATCACTGGTGGTAGCGCTTTTAATATCAAATCTGAATCTTTACGGATGGGCAATTTCGGCCAAAGCGAAATCCGCGCGCTTTACCAGCAGCACACAGACGCCACTGGCCAGCGATTGAGCGCCGATATCTTTGACCAACTGTGGCAAGATACCAAAGGACAGCCTTGGCTGGTCAATGCCCTTGCTCATGAAATGTTATTCAAAGCCAAAGAGAACCGTGATCGCAATAAAACCATTGAACTAGAAGATTATAGAGTCGCCCGTGAGAAACTGATTTATTCCCGCGCAACCCACCTAGATCAACTCAGTGATAAACTCAAAGAACCCCGAGTACATGCGGTCATCGCGCCAATGTTGGCGACTGAAAATACCATCAACGCCGGGCAAAGCTCATTAGATGATTTACAATATGTCGAAGACCTCGGCCTTATTGTCCTCACACCAAAACAACAAATCAGCAACCGCATTTACCAAGAAGTCATCCCACGGGAACTCACCTATCCTACCCAACTGTCAATTTGTCATGAACAGTCGTGGTATCTTAATGACGATAATCATATTGATATGCCAAAGCTGCTGAGCGCCTTCCAACAATTTTTCCGGGAAAATGCGCAAGCATGGATCGAACGCTTTGACTATAAAGAAGCGGGTCCTCAACTATTGATGCAAGCCTTCCTACAGCGGATCATTAATGGCGGTGGCAGAATCAACCGAGAGTATGCTTTAGGCAGCAAGCGCACTGACTTGATCATTGAATGGCCTACCAGCGACGAGGGTTTTTATGGTGATGTGCAACGCATTGTTATCGAGCTTAAAATATTATACGGCGCACTCGACACTTGCATTAAAGAAAGTATGATTCAAACCGCTGATTATGCTGACAGGCTTGGTGCATCACAAGCACATTTAATGATTTTCGATCGCAATGCCAATGTGTCTTGGGATGACAAAACTTGGCAGCGACAAGCCAATTTGGGCGATCGAGAAATCAGCATTTGGGGATGTTAACCCCGCTTTATTCTTTAACAACCCACTGCGCAACCATCACCAACCCCAGTGCACAACTGGCCAATACAATATACCCCACCGCCAACGGAAATATGGTTTGGTTATAAAACTGACCAATCACCATCGATAGTAACACCCCGAGCAAACCAGACATCGAACCGACCATTGATGCCCCTAACCCGGCATTTTCACCCAAAGACTGCATCGCCATCGAACTCATGTTGCCAAACAAAATGCCGAGGCAGAAAAAGACCAGAAAACAAGCCACCACAAAGGCAAAAAATGGCGGTACACCCTCGTTGCTAAAACCTGCCAACAACAAACACCCACTGACGACAATTAAGCAACTCCAAGCACTCATCACCAACCGAAACATGCCCAATCGCATCACAAATTTGCCATTTAATATCG
>JBLGCB010000546.1:0-4084 GCA_047617105.1 Phenylobacterium sp.
GGAATATGACCAGAGCCACAAATAACAACTGGCATTTATGACGATATGATCCTGACATTATTGTTTCAACCTTTGAATAAGACGCTGTTTAATCTCATCGCTTGAAGACGTTTTGCCCTGCTTTTCGTCTTCAATAGAAAACACAGCGAGTTTCAGCAACACAACAGCGTCATCTCTAAGCTTTCTATCTTCATAAGTTTCAATTATCATCATAAAATTCCCGTCAGACCTAAGGCTAAACATATCCTACATTTAGACCCTCTACAATTTTTATCTTTTTCACCCCATACACTCAAACAAATCCACCATAATCCCCATAGCCACTGCTCGCGATCACCCCACCATCAAGCACCAAGGTATGCCCTGTCACCCAAGCAGAAGCCCTAGAACACAAGTAAATCACACTGCCCGCAATATCATCTGCATTGCCCAAACGTTCCATCGGCACCATTTTTTTGGCAAAAGTGGCTTCATCCTGATTTTCTACCGCAAATTTGGTCATTTTACTTAAGAAAAAACCGGGGGCGATGGCGTTAATATTAATGTGATCTTTAACCAGGTCACCCGCCAAATGTCGGGTCATTTGAACCACCGCCGCTTTACTGGCCGCATAAGAATAGTTGTTCATTCTTGGATGGCTCAGCGCATTAATGGAGGCGATGTTAATCACTCTGGCTGGGTCCTGTTTGCTGCCTGAGGCTTTTAATAAATCTAGCAGTTGCTGAATGACAAAAAATGGCGCTTTGGCGTTTAAATTCATCACCTTATCCCAGCCAGCTTCGGCAAAGTCCTCAAACTTTTCACCCCATGCCGCACCTGCGTTATTGATTAAGATATCAATATGGCTTTCGCTACTTTTGATGACATCAGCAAATTGGCTGATACCCGCCATGGTTGATAAGTCAGCGACCACAGGGATACATTGAACCCCTTGCAAGTTAGAGCCAGATTCAGATAAAGCCGTTAACGCTGCTGCCGTTTGGTTAAGCTCTGCTTCATTACGCGCGGTAATGTAGGTTTTCACCCCGCTTTCAATCAAACCTTGGGCGATCATTTCGCCAATACCACGGGAGCCACCCGTGACGATGGCGACCTTGCCTTCAATTGAGAATAATGTCTTTATTGTCATTGTTTACTTTTAACCTTTTTACCTTTTAAGACCCATTGATTGAGTATTGGTGTCAGCCGTTTATTTAACATCGAATAAGCCTGCTCTGTTAAATGCAGGCCATCATCAACAAACCCTAAATCTCAGCCGCAAGCCATGCCGCCTGATTAATTGCCCGTTTGGCATCCAGTTCAGCAGCAACATCAGCGCCACCAATCACATGCACTGGCTTGTTATAAGCTGACGCTTCAAGCGCCTGCATTAGATTCTTATTCGGCAACTGCCCGGCACAAAGCACCACATGATCAACCGCCAACAGTTGTTTTTCGCCGTCGATAGCATAATGTAAACCTTGGTCGTCGATACGCTGATATTCAACATTGGCCAACATGGTGACGCCTTTATTTTTAAGGCTCGCCCGATGGATCCACCCGGTGGTTTTACCGAGATCTTTACCCACCTTGCTGGCTTTACGCTGCAATAAGTAAACCTCTCTTGGGTTTGGCACGATGGATTGTTGGCCCAAACCGCCGCGTTTTTCATTGCTTAAATCAATGCCCCACTCTTGGGCAAACAAATCTTTATTCAGCGCTGGCGACTCACCCTGATGACTTAAGTATTCAGCCACATCAAAACCAATGCCACCGGCACCAATGAGCGCCACCTTATGACCGATGGTAACCGACTTATTTAACACGTCGACATAACTCACCACTTTAGGATGGGTGATGCCATTGATGTCAGGTATTCGGGGTAATATGCCGGTGGCCAATATCACTTCATCAAAATCACTGAGCATGGGCACTGTGGCCTCAACCCCCAGTTTTAGTTCAAGCTGGTGGCGCTCTTGGTGCCGTTTTAGTTGTTTTGAATAATATCGCAGGGTCTCATTAAACTCCTCTTTGCCAGGTATTTGTCGGGCCAAATTGAATTGGCCACCAATCACCTCATGTTTATCAAACAAAGTCACCTGATGGCCCCTTTGTGCCGCATAGGTCGCAAAAGCCATGCCCGCAGGCCCAGCGCCCACAACTGCCAGCCGTTTTTTATCGGCTGCTGCAAAGAAGTTTAATAAGGTTTCATTGGCGGCTCTGGGGTTGACCAAACACGACGATATTTTGTCATTAAAGGTATGATCCAAACAGGCTTGATTACAGGCAATACAGGTATTGATGTCATGACTTTTATTGGCTTTGGCTTTATTGACAAAGTCAGGGTCGGCCAGAAACGGTCTTGCCATCGAGACCATATCTGCACAGCCATCACTGAGCAGTTGTTCGGCCAGTTCAGGGGTATTGATGCGATTGCTGGTGATCACCGGCAATGAAACACTGTTCTTGATTTGCTTGGATAAATTGGCAAACAAAGCCCTTGGCACTGAGGTGGCGATGGTGGGTATACGGGCTTCATGCCAGCCAATACCGGTATTAATCATGGTTGCTCCGGCGGCTTCTACCGCCTTGGCCAATTGAACCACTTCTTGTTGTGAACTGCCATCTTCGACCAAATCAATCATCGACAAGCGATAGATGATGATGAAATTGACACCCACAGCTTCTCTGATGCGTTTGATAATCTCCAGTGGAAAACGGATACGATTTTCATAACTGCCGCCCCATTCATCCTCGCGATGATTGGTGCGTTTAACAATGAACTGATTCAGTAGATACCCTTCTGAACCCATCACCTCAATACCATCATAACCCGCTTGTTGGGCAAGCTTGGCGCAGTGAACAAAGTCTTGTATTTGCTGCGTTATTTGTGCTGACGTTAACACCTTAGGCATAAATGGGTTAATCGGCGCTTGTATGGCACTGGGTGCCACCAAATCAGGGTTATAGGCATATCGGCCCGCATGAAGTATTTGCATGCATATCTTGCCCCCAGCCTTGTGCACGGTGCTGGTAATGATTTTATGTTGCTGTGCATCCTCATCAGACACCATTAATGCCCCACCTTTGGCCACCGCCCCTTCGGGGTTCGGGCCAATGCCGCCAGTAACGATTAAACCCACTCCACCCTCAACGCGCTCTTTATAAAAAACTGCCATACGCTCAAAACCATTGGCGGTTTCTTCTAAATTGGTATGCATAGACCCCATTAAGCTGCGATTTTTTAACTGGGTAAAACCCAAATCTAACGGGGATAATAATTTTGCAAAAGGCATAAGTCTGGTTTCTTTTCATCTTAAGATGCAAACACTATAAAATAGTTTTTGTTAAATAAACATACCCATAGTTCAAATAACTATTTCCACCAAGCCTTTACCCACCTTGCTTTTGCCGTTAAAACCACAAGGATTAAAAACATACCAAAGGTTCAAATTGAACAAAAATTAGAAAATATAATTCTTGTAAGTAGCGATAACATACTGTAGGTTCAAACTATTGAATTTAAAGAGTGACCTGCAATGTTGAAATTAACTGTACTAACCAAAATATTTTATGGCACCGGGCAAATGTCCCAAGGTGTAAAAGATACTGCGTTTCAATCTTTCCTAGTATTTTACTTTAGTCAGGTGTTGGGAATGCCGGCGATTATGGCCGGTTTTGCCGCATTAATCGCCTTGCTGGTTGACGCCATTAGCGATCCGTTAATGGGTGATATTTCTGATAATTGGCGGTCAAAATGGGGTCGAAGACACCCCTTTATGATGGCTGCGGTTATTCCGTTTCCGCTGTCTTTAACTATGCTATTTTCGCCGCCTGCGGGTTTAGATCACCAAGGTTTGTTCTTATGGCTGGTGGTTTGGTCAGTCGTGGTTCGTCTAACGCTCACCATGTTTAATGTGCCCCATAACGCGCTGGGTGCAGAGTTGAGTAAAGATTATCAAGAGCGCACCCGCATTGTCAGTTACCGTACGTTCTTGGGTTATGTTGGCGGCATTGCGCTGTCGGTCGTGGCATTAAATTCTTTTTTCAAAGCATCAGCACAATTCCCCAATGGTATGCTCAATGCGCAGGGCTACAGCAGTTT
>JBLGCB010000547.1:0-4055 GCA_047617105.1 Phenylobacterium sp.
CGCAATGCGCACCCTACGGTATCAATCACCCATCGCAACCACAATCCGCCGCTCACCCGTATAAGGCTTGCGCCCATGACACACCCGGTGGTTATCAACCATCATCACATCTCCCTGCTGCCAATCAAACTTCATCTCAGCTTGCTGATAAGCGCTGCGAATATTATCAATATAATCAGCGGGTATTTCGCTGCCATCGCCAAATAAGGTGATGTATGGAAACTCATCGGCGGCAAATAACATTGAGAAGATTTCTAATTGCTCGCTGGCCAAACTCGACGGGTGCCAAAAGGCGACGTGGTTCATCCACAACGGTAAGTTGCTGACCGGGTGATGATGAATCGCCGCTCTGATTTGGCTGGTTCTGATAATATTATCATCAACACATTCCACTTCTATATGGCGTTTTTGACAGTTTGCTTTGATTTTCGCAATATCGGTGGTGCCAAATCCGGCGGCGATACCTGGGCCAAAACCGCGGCCGAAGTTGCGGATCAGTTTCCAGCCTTGCTTTTGGTTAAAGCTGTCGATGATCTCTGGTTTAATCAATGACAGCACTTTATTGACATCGGCAATCTGGGTTTGGCCACCGCTTTGTGGGGCGGTTAAACAACAAAACAACAGTTTGTTGGGGATTTTGATTTCGTATGACAGCTCATTATGGAGTTTTATTTCTTGATCATCAGGGAACTCTGTTGAGGTCGCAATTGACTTGGTCAGTTGCTTTCTCGGAGTGGCGCCGCCAACATATTGGCCGATGTCGGTTAATGCACTGTCGGTGAACTGTTCAAAATCGTCGACATTATCGACCTTAAAACCGCGAAATAATACCGCGCCATGTTGTAGTAACTGCTCAGCGATTTGCTGCTGATTGGCCTGGTACCAAGTGGTCAAACAGCGGTTGCTATCGGCTTGATAAATTGCCGGTAAAGTTGTGATGTTTGGTGACATTTTATTTCCCACCTTAACTACCCCGCAGGGCAACTACGACGCGTTTTGAGATAATATTCCACACCGAAGCCAAAGTGGTGAATGCGGTCAATAGCAAAATCAACATCACCGCCAATAACCAAGACAGCGGGTCGATGACACTAAGGTATTCGCTAAATGATCCCCATCTCCACAGCACCGCGTAAATCGCCAAGGCTATCGCCAATCCGACCGTGGCAGGCATCAGGTTGTCTTTTAACATCTGGCCAAAAATCGTTATCGGCCGGGCACCAATGGCCATGCGAATGCCCAATTCATATTGGCGAATTTGCACGTTGTAGCTCAATACGCCGTATAAACCAATCGCCGATAGGGCAAAGGAAAATATCGCCAGCGTCGCCGTCAGCCAAGCGGTTAAGGTGTCTTTGGCCACCAATACACTATGGGCTTGTTGCATCGTCATTTGCTCTGACACCTTATATTGATTGCTCACTTGCGCCATTAATTTATTTATTTCGGCACTGTTGGGTTGCTGGCTGCCGTTAAATTGGAGTAAGAATTTTGGATAACGAGAACCTAACCGTGGCACAAAGACATAAGGTAAGGGTTCATCGTTCAGCAGGGTAAAGCTTTTGATAATGCCAATCACTTCAAACGGGTCTTTTTGGTAAGGACTGCTGGCCCAGTAGATTTTTTCATTGAGCATATTGCCATTGGGTTTGAGCTTTTTCGCCAGCGCCTCAGAGATAACCACCACGTTGTTTTGCGACACCACATCTTCATCGCTGAAAATGCGTCCGGCGATTAAATCAATGCCCAAAATCTTGAGGAAATGTTCATCGGTGCCAATCCAAGCACTTCGGTGGCGATTGGTTTTATCCGCATGAATTGACCAGCCACTAAACGCGGGTAATTGGCCATAAGACGATATGGGGAAATCATGGGCAATACTGGCCGCTTCAATATTGGGGTGATTCACTAAACTATCGCGAACCGCTTTCATATCGGTTTGAATCTCGGCCGTCGATGAAGCCCCTTTTAGCCCAGTATTGAGGGTGATTTGGGTTAATTGTTCAGAGTTAAAATCGAGCGGTTTTAAAATATGCGCAGATGATTGAATAAACAATTGCAAACTCAGCACCAGCACCACGCCAGTTAAGGCCACTTGTCCGACGATTAATAGCTGCCTGACCCGGCCTGAGATTTGAATGCCGGTGCCTTTACCACTGCTTTTTAGCACTGAATTCAGCGCTCGATAGTTGATTTGGTTACTGACCAAAGTGGCGATAAGTACGGTTAATACCAGCGCGCACACCAGCGCAAACAAAACGCTTTGCAGGTTAATGCTCAGCTCTGATAAGCGCGGCAAGCTTTCAGATGAGATGGTTTTTAACAGTTCAAAACCACCAAAGGCGACGATTAATGATAATCCGCTGGCCGTTAGCATCAGCACCAAAATTTCTAAAAACAGCTGCCAAAATAGGTCAAATTTTTGCGCCCCAAGTACGGCGTGAATGGCAAAGGTGCGTTGCTTAAATACCGCGCGAGATAATATTAAGTTGATGATGTTGGCGCAGGCAATCAGCAATACCGCAAAGGCACCGGCAAACATAAACATCGCCAAGTCTTTGTTGTCGCCGACAATGGCGGTTCTTAATTTTTGCAGTTCAAAGGAGATGCTGTGCTCGGCAAAAAACGGCTGGTCAGCCATTGCTTGTTTGAAACGGGCATTATATTGGCTGGTGAGTTCAAGTTGGGCTTTTTTAAGCGCCATTGCGGGGTCGAATTTGATCAACAAACCATGCTCACGCACCATGCCATTCCAAGCACCACGCATGTTTTTACTTTCTATATTGAAATCCCATGGCAGCCAAACCTGGGTTTGTTCGCTTTTGCGTTTGATTTGCGGCTCGATGAAATCAGCGCCAGTAACGCCGATAATTTTAAAGTCGACTTCACCAAAGCGAATCGATTGCTGCAAAATATCTGCGCTGTTAGCATAAATTGTTTGCCAAGTGTTATAGCTGATCACCGCCACCGCGGCATGGCTATTGATGCCTTCGCTGGAATTAAAAAAACGTCCCAATGCCATCGGGGTTTGCAGCATTTGCAAATATTGGTGGCTGGCATAACCAGTTTTGACCAACGGCGTATCGGCGAGGCTACGAATAATGTCTTGGTTAAACGTAAACAGGGCTTGTTGTTGAAAGTACTGGTATTTTTCGTGGTAAATTTCGATCGCAGAGGGCATCGATAATGCGTTGTCGACGATGACCTTGTTTTTTTTCAGTAAGTTACCTTCAACCACATACAGTTTATCTTCGTCAGGGTAGGGCAGCGGTGCCTCAAGCAGTTGATAATTGAGGTTAAACGTTGAGACTAAAGCCCCCATGGTGATCGCCATGGTTAAAATAACACTGATGGCAAAACTCTTGGCTTGGGCCAAAGACGCCAGTGTTTGTTTGAGATCTCTGGTAATAATCATTAAGCCACCTTTTGATTTGATGGCTGTGAAGGCGTGCTTTGTTTTGCAGTAACTGTCGCGCCATCTAACAGGTGGATGTGGCGACTGGCCATGTTGGCAAAATGTTGATCATGGGTGACCATACATATCGTGGTGCCTTGTGCATTCAGTTGCGCCAGTGTATTCATCACCAATTCGGCATTGTGAGAATCGAGGTTACCGGTGGGTTCATCGACCAGCAGCAAAGCCGGGTCGTTGACCAATGCGCGGGCGATTGAAATACGCTGTTGTTGTCCACCAGACAGTTGATTGGGTTTATGGTGAATGCGTTTGCTTAGTTCAACTTTTTCAATGCAGGCGAGTACCTTTTTATCGATTTCGGCATTGGTCAGTTTGTTACGGCGATAACGCATGGGTAAGGCGACATTGTCGTAAACCGACAGCTCATCAATTAGGTTAAACGATTGAAAAACAAAGCCAATTTTTTCATTACGGATATAAGCCGCTTCGCTCAATGATAACGTCGATACGTCTTGATCTTCAATGGTGTATTGGCCACTGGTGGGTAAATCGAGTAAGCCTAATATCGATAATAAGGTCGATTTGCCGCAACCTGATGGTCCGCATATAGACAGAAATTCACCCTTGGTGATCTCAAGGT
>JBLGCB010000548.1:0-3995 GCA_047617105.1 Phenylobacterium sp.
GGCCTTTCTCTATACCTTCTTGTTGCGCTGTTTTCATCACACTATATAAGTCACGGTACTCTTTTAAACTGGTTTCGTAGCTTTCACGTTCTTGGTGATCTAATGCGGCAATTCTGGCGGTTTCAAAGCCCTGACAAATAATGTCATCTTTAAATAACTCTGGAATAACTTCTAGGCTTGCTAAATTTTTGATGAAGTATAGCCAACGATCACAATGGCTTTCGAGCTGCTCTAAGCTTTTGTTGAACTTGGGCATTTCGATATAGATAAATTTAAGCTTCTCATAAAACACATGGTCATATTGGTCTTTTAGTTGGACGGTGTGAATGACATCTGGCGAAGCTTGATCTTCACGAAAGACAAAATCTAACACGCCAATGCAATATACGGCTTTAAGCTGAAAGTCCCACTCACCCTTTTTGGCTTGTTGTTGAATGGGAAAGGTTGCGTAATAAATGGTTCGGTCTTTAAAGTAGTTTTGTTTTGCTTTCTGTAGTTCGACGATAAAGTGTTCGCCTCTGTCATTGGTGCAGTAAACATCGAAGATCGCTTTGCGACTGGCACCAGCGTCAGGGAGGTGTTCGCTGTTTTTAAAAGACAAATCAACAACTTGCTCTTTGTCGCCGAGCAAATCATTAACAAAGCTGATCAGCAAATGTTTGTTTTTTTCTTCACCAAATAGTTTTTTAAAACCAAAATCGGTATAAGGGTTGATAAATACTTGCATGGCAGGCTCACTATGTCATTTAAAGCAGGGCATCAAAACAGTGTATGGCAGATTATCACCGATTGTTGTTTTTAGCGCAAGTTATGCAGGGCTTACAATAGGATGAAATTTCCTTCAGTTGTATCGGCGATTATTGATGAGATGTATTGAAAGATTACAAAAAAGGCCACTGATTTGCTACGCTGGCTCAGTTGGCAAAACCTCGGTAAGTTCACTGCCAAGACGCAGAGAATCCACTGACGATTGTAGGGCGATCATATTGGCCAATGCAAGATAAATATTTGCCCTGTAATCCATAGGTGCTGAGCGGTTATCTAACGAACATGTCAAGTAGCTAGTTTTTGTCAATCACCCCCCAAACAACAACGCATCAGCCCCACCATTAGCCGGGGTAAAATTCCGCCGAGCCCGATTACACAAATACAAATCCGTTTTACCATCGCCATTAAAATCTGCTTCAGCCACATCAAAACCATTACCCCGTGGCCAGCTCGGTGATAAAGCCACCTCAGTGAAATGACCATCTCCCGAGTTAATATAAGCCCGATAAATGCCATTATTGCTGCCGTTGATGTGCGCATCTGGCACAATGAGATCAATGGCATTATCACCGTTTAGCTCGACAAAACGGGCCGTAAAGTTGTTTTCTTTGGCATCGGTAGGTAGATGGCTGGCGCTGACCTCGGTAAAGAACCCTTTACCATTGTTTAGCAGCAGACGGTTTGGTGCATTGCCTGGGTTGCGGGAGACATTGGCATAATAAATATCTTGGTCGCCATCGTTGTCAATATCTGCACTTGTTACCTCACGGGTGATACCCTTGAATTTGGGCAAACGAGTTGATGTTTGGTCGTCGAAAACCCCTTTGCCGTTATTGATAAACAGCCGATTTTGCACTTCATCACCGGTGAGTAAATCAAGGTCGCCATCTGCGTCGACATCCACCAATGCCAAATCTTGCACCCGATAGGACTTGTTTGGCAGGCGCTGTTTAGATTCGTTGATAAAGTCGCCTTTACCATCATTAATCAAAACCCCCATTTTGCCAACGTTGCCGATGATCACATCGCTCGCCCCATCGCCATTCAAATCTGCGCTGACCACCGCATTAGAGGTGCCCTTGAATCTGATTCGATAACTGGCGTCCTTAAAAGCCCCTTTACCCTGATTTAAATAAAACTCATTGACCTCATCATCTTCGCTCACCACCAATATGTCCAACAGACCATCCAGATCAAAATCGGCCACCGCGATATCTTCACTGTCTCGACGATTGTTTGGCAGCGCGTTTGAACGACTGAAAACCCCTTTGCCATTGTTGATCAGCAAAATATTGCGGGCAAACTCCATGGCCAGGATCAAGTCAACATCGTTATCGCCATCAATATCATGGGCTTCGACATCCATACAGCGTCGGTTCAACCCTTGCGGCAGATTTGTGGCTGTAACATCGGTGAATTGAATGGTGGGTTTGTCTGCCGCCAGTACTGGGGCGCTAAGTGCAGCGGACAATAAGGTGAATCCAACGATGACTGGGCGCAAGAAGCGCGAAGGTTTTGACATGGTATACAGTCCAAAACAAGTGAATGAACTGAAAGTATAATGCACTTTAGCCAGAGCTGACATATTTCGCATAGATAGTGATACATTTTGAATAAATATCATACTGTACATTTTCTGATACGTTTGTCACTTCACTGTCATGGCTGGGGCGATGTTAGTCGACTTTTATGATCGCAATGGTTACCCGAATATGATTGGTGATGAGACTCAGCAGAGTCATCATGTTTCTAGCGAACTGATGCGTGAGACCATCGATAACCTGCGTGGTCATCTTAATACGTATTGCCGCGATGACGGTCAGGGTGGTACGGGGCAAAAAGACAGCGTGAATGTGGTGGATTATATGAACGAGCGAGGCGATGAGCAGTTTAAAGCCAAACGCATCACTTACAGCACCATGAGTACCTTTTTATACATAATGCGTGAGATCAGAGACCAGCGTCCGGTGATGGTGCATTATCACACCAAAGGTTCAATTGGCACTAACCATTCGACCGTGGCTTATGGATATACCTATGGTGGTTATTGGAGCGATAACTTCTTGACTGTTCGTACTGGCTGGAGCAGACAAGAAGAAATTCGCTATAATATCAAGAGCATGGGTACGGTAGAGGCCACATTAGTCGAGAAACTGTAATACACAAATTAAATAGACTGCCCTCATAAATCCCTCAATGATGCAATATCCTTGAGGGTTGACCAAAGCTGCTCACCGTTAGGCGTTTCATCGCCCTAGTCATGGCGACATGTAATAATGCCCGTTCTGCCAACTCATGTTGGCGAATTTCGACCGGGTCATCAGAATGAAAGTGCTTCATCAATGGCACTATCCCATCATTTACCCCGGCGACAAATAAGTACTGAAACTCAAGCCCTTTGACCCGATGCATGGTGGCAATACGTATGCCATCAACCTGGCGTTTCTCTGCGCCATTGGCGGTAATTTCATACCAATCAATACCCGCTTGTTTCAGCGCCTCGGTGTAGTTTTCTCTCAGGGTTTTGCTTCTGGTCACCAAACAAATATCACGCAGGGCAATACCAGCGTCTCTGAGTTGTTCAATCTGCTCACAAATGGCGTCAGCCTCTTGGGCAAATTTTTTGAAATTTAATACCTTTGGTGGCTCACCATGCATCAGCGATAGATAACCCTTGTTATCATCTTGGCCACCATTTAAGTCGTCTACCGCCACCCCTTCAAGCACCGATACCGCCAATGCTCGGGTTTCTTCGGTAGTGCGATAATTAATCCGCAACTTTTTACCCCGGCCGACAATGTCGATGCCACAGCGACCAAGCACCACTTTATTGCGGTAAATACGTTGATGACCATCACCAACGATAAAAATATCATTGGTTTGGGGAGCAACAATTTTGCGGATCAGTTGATAGGCCGCAGACCCCATGTCCTGACCCTCATCGACAATCGCCGCCGCATAAATCGGTTTGATGCTTTTGTTGTCAATCAGGTGAATGCAATCTCTCATGGCATCAGGCATCTCTTTAAGGTGTCGATGATTGAGTTGCAATAGGTACTCTTCAAAAACCGCCCAAACCAATACTCGTTCTTTGCGATTTAACCGGGTGCCCCTGCCATTACGTTTGGCTTTGAGATAGTCGAGTTTGCTGCTAATGCCTTGCTCTTGCACCACTAATCGCCACTCTTCTAAATAAAAGTGCTCACTAAAATCCAAATCCGTCGGTT
>JBLGCB010000549.1:0-3968 GCA_047617105.1 Phenylobacterium sp.
CTCTATCCGTTGTTTTTAAACGAGGTCGTTAATGGCGAGTTGCAGCATTGGTGCGATATCTCTGATACGCAACAGGTCGAAAGCTGTGAAGTGAGGGCGTTGAGCGCGTTGGATAACGCACTTGATGACCTGACGCTGATTGGTGGCAGCGACATAGATGACTGGCAGTGGGGAGAGTTACATCAAACTTATTATCCCCATAGTGCCTTTAGTTCAATCAAGCTGCTCAATAGTTGGTTCAATCGTTCTATTGCCAGTGGTGGCGACGGTTATACCGTCAATGTGGCGCAAACCTACTTTTCAAGAGACAACGGATTTAGGCAAGTCACCGGGGCGAGTTATCGTCAGGTCATTGATTTAAGTGATTTTAACCACAGTGGTTTTATTAACAATACTGGTCAATCTGGTAATGTCTTCAGTGACAATTACGATGATTTTATCGACAGTCACAAACAATTACAGCTGTTACCGATGCGCTTTGGAGATGACAATCTTCAGGGGCAAACATTGTTACTCTCTCCAACTATCTCCAATTAATTGAGGCGTAAGTTCATGGATCATAAAAACAAAAGACCCGTAAAGCTGTTTGATTTTTTGTTGCAAGCATCGCCCAACAAAGTCTTTATCTCCATCTTGTTCGGGATGGCGGCAGGCTTGGCCTATACCCTGATCATTCCTTTAGTGACTCAGTCGATTGCCATAGGCCCGGCAGAGAAACTGGCCACCGAGGCCCAGCAAAGGTTGTTTGTGGTGGGTTTTGAAGTGACCAATCCCAAGTTTGCCATCAGCTTTTTTGCCTTGTGTTTGTTTATCCTGCTGGCTCGTACAGCATCTCAGGTTATTCTGCAACGGGTGGCCATTAACGCCACCCGAAAGATTCGAATCGACATCTATCAGCGCATTTCTCAATTGCCGGTTATTGATGTTGAAAGAATTGGCCCCTCACGCTTACATGCGACTATAGCTAAAGATGTGCCGGATATCATGGGTGGGGCAGCGGCCTTTCCCAATATACTGATCAGTACCGCCACTATTGTTGGACTGTTGGGTTTTTTGGTTTATCTCAATGTCTATGTGTTCCAGTTTATTCTTGGCACCATTATTTTTGGTATCATCACCTATCGGGTCCCACTGTATTTCGGTAACCGCTTTTATACCGATGCCAGAGAGAAGTTCGATTCGATTCAAGAGGGGATCAGGGGATTGATCTATGGCGCCAAAGAACTTAAATTGAACCGGGCAAAACAACAAGCATTTTTAGCGCACGAGCTGGTTCATCATGAAGACGGCCTGAGCAAAGATACCAAAAACGGTATATTGTTGATCACGGCGGCGCTTAACTACGGTAATCTCATTGCGTTTCTGGCCATCGGTGTGGCGGCTTTTATCATCAGTAACCAATATGCGGTGTCGGCAGAGGCTTTGGTATCTATCGTGATGGCAATGCTATACTTGACTGGGCCGCTGGGCAATATCCTCAATTCCATCAGTCCGGTGATCCGTGGCACCATAGCATTGAAAAAACTTAATATGTTGCTCGACGATATGCCGATAGAGCAGTATGGCGATGAGGGTAAGAAGATAGGTTGTCAGCAATTGGTGTTGCGTGATGTCAGATATCGTTATAATGCCAAACAAAACAGCGAAAGTGGATTTGATATCGGCCCGATTGACCTTGTGCTCAACCGGGGAGAAGTGACGTTTTTGGTCGGTGGTAACGGCTCGGGTAAATCTACCTTAGGCAAAATATTGTCATTGCATTATGTGCCTCAGCACGGCGATATTTACTTTGACGGACAAAAGGTAACGCTGCAAAATCGCGACTTGTGCCGTCAAAACGTGGCGGCCATTTACACCGACTTTCACTTATTCCCTAAGCTTTATGGTATTGATGAAAGCAAATTGACCGAATTGGCACCCAGTTATTTGCAGAGTCTCGGACTGGCGGAAAAAGTGACCATTGAAGATGGTTGTTTTTCTACCACCAACCTGTCTGATGGTCAGAAAAAGCGCTTGGCTTTGCTGGTGATGTATCTTGAAGAGCGTGATATCTACGTCTTTGACGAATGGGCGGCGGACCAAGACCCCATGTTCAAAGACGTATTTTACACCCGGATTCTCAATGAATTGAAGGGCGCGGGAAAAATGGTCATAGTGATAAGCCATGACGATCGTTATTTCGACTTGGCCGATAACATTGTCACCATGGAAAATGGCCGCATTCGTGAGCAATCGGCTTCATCTGTAGAGGCGGCGAATCCGGACGAACCCGAACTGTTGCCAGTGGAAGGGGCATAATGTGCTTGAGCACCATTGATTGGTGCTCAAGGTTACATCACATCCACCCTGTTGAGGTTAGTTGTACGAACGAGCAACCACACTCAAACTTTATGGTTTACTGGCTCAATGGGGCGAGTTAGGTGAAGCTGGCTTTAACTGGATCGAAAGATTACTGCAATAGGAGGAAACAGAGCGCAATCATCGTTCGCTAGAGCGTCGGTTGTCCAATGCCAAACTGGGACGCTTTAAAATGCTGTCCAACTTTGACTGGCGCTGAACAATAAAATGTGACCCTATGATCATTGAAGATCTGATTAAGATGTTATTTTTGAATGATGCGGTAAATACCCATGGTGTGGGAAAGACGATGGTTATGAAAAATATTGCGCTGCAACTGCGTTTGAGGTTTTACTATGACCCGAAATTACAAATAATTGACGAGGTTGGTTACCTATCTTATGGCAATCGTCATGTGGACTTGTTGTTTGAGGTCATTAACAGTCGATACGAGCAAAAATCGACGATGCTCAGAACAAACCGACCGCTCTCGGAATGGGGCGAGGTGTTTACGGGTGCTGCGTGTGTCGTCTCGTTGATTGTCAGACTGGTTCACAATTCGGAGATAGAGGTGTGGTCATCGAAGCAGAGTAATATCGTTTGAAAGGAGCGCACTCCACAGAGACAAAGCAAAGAAATGGAGGGAAAAATAATGCCTTCTATCAAGATACCTGATGATTGCACGCTAACACAAGCCACGGCAGTGTTTGAATTTATTGATGAACTCAAAGAAGCCATTATAATCGGCTATCAGCCCGAGATAGAACAGCAGCTTCGTTCTGAGGTGTCGACAGTATCAAAATAGAGATGGCAGGGATTCGGTCATCCCTTTTTTTATGCAAACCAATATTCGCCATCTTTAAGCGGAAATGCTCCGCGGTTAACAAGTTGTCGCCTAAGAGGAGGAATTATATTCGAAGTATTTCAAGAGCAAGGTTTTATGGAGGGATTTTTACTCAATACGTATCTATATTTATTTTTAGTCTTGCGATGGTCAGGCTTTTAATTTAAACATAGAATTCATCTTAGTCATTGGGTAGCTGAGGTACGTAATATCAACCTCAAGCTCTTGATGGTGTACTCTGGAGCAACTTCGTGTTTTCTGGCATTTTTGAGCTGATGTCATTCCTACTGAGTCTTGTTTTAGAACCACGCCAAGATTTGTCCAAAACCTGTCTAAAACTCAAAGCGGAAAATTCTAAAACAATGATAATCCATTAAAATAAAACAATATTATCCAAAATTAAAAACCAACGACCCCACCTTCGCAGAGTGAGTGTCGAAAAATGCGTAATGTGGCAGATTTCATTCATGAAGTGGGGTTCTGTCGACCTTCCTGGTCTTCACTTCATAGTACAATCCTACACTGAGTTCTCTTATGGTGTTAAACGGTTTTCTTGTGTTTTATCTGGGAGTTAACTTTCATTTCAAATCCGCTGATAATTCGTTTTAACATCGATTATTTCATAAACTCATCGTTTTATAGTTTAAGATATTGCGCTCGCTAAAATCGATTTGCAGGCCGATAAGGGTTACTTGTTTATTCTTGTAAGCACCAGCTGTTAGACGTCAACCACCTTGTCCGGTCGGCGTCAATTAACTTGGCCGATTTTGTTTCGTGACTTCATGGC
>JBLGCB010000550.1:0-3967 GCA_047617105.1 Phenylobacterium sp.
TTGTTTGTTGATAGCACACTCACGTAAAAATAGTTCTAGTGAACCCCATCATGCTGGCACAGCGCTTGCTGATGACTACATTAGCAGTATCGACCTCAAGCCAAATACAGCGCATAGATATGCAGCCAGGTGAACAGGCCGATTATCATTAGTCTTGATGATACTAAACCACTATCAGGCATAGCTTAATCAACAATATGATCAAACCCGATTTTATAATGAGATCACATTTGATCAATAAGATTAGCACTGGTGGAAAGTCAATCAGAACAGGGATGAATAAAAAACAGCTTAATTAGATTTTTTATTAAAGTTCAGCAGTAATTGACCGATACAGTAAGTGTAAAACAAATAAACACTCTGGATTGAATTTAAAAAGCGTTTTTTTAGCATTCTAACCGATTGATAAACAAACACTTTTGAACAAAGGAAGAAAAAAACCAGTTTTTCTTAAATTTTTTACTAAAGTTTCAGAAAAATCAGCCGATACATTTAAACGTATACTGCTGGCAGCTATTACCGGTTGCGGTTTATATCTTGAGACAACAGTATTGCATAGAGTATATTAACCGAGTTGAGGAATTAAAAATGATGAATTTTACTAAAAAAATTGGCGTAGCCGCCGTTGCAACCTTCGTATTGGCTAGCAGTGCAAACGCTTCTATTTTCAGTGCAAGCGCAAGCTTCCGTACTATTGCCGACATTACCATTACCGAAGCATCTGCGCTTTCGTTTGGTACTGCAATCACAGGTAAAGCTGGCACAGTGTGTGCGCTGGCTTCTGCTATCACCCCATTACTTAACGCTACCGTTGTTGATACGGTCATTAACTCCACTGGTTCAGGTTGTGCAAGTGGTGATGCTACTAATGGTGGTTATAATCTAGCAGGTGCTGCAGGCTCAACAATCACTATTTTATTAGCAACTGCGACTGAAACCGACTTTACTTTTGCGCCGTCTGGTCAATATAATGACCAAAATGCGGGTGCGAATGCTGACTTAAGTACTTCTTACTTCCCTGATGCACCACTTAATGTTCAGCTTTCAACACCTGCTGGCGTAGGTTTGCTAAGCGTTGGTGGTACGTTGAACGTCATCAATGAGTTGACAGCATCTACCAGTTACGCCATTGCTTATGATATTTCAGTGATTTATTAATAGCCCACTGTTACCACGCGGTGCTTAATTCCTTACGCCAGTGTCCCGCTGGCAAGAATTAACCTGTCAGCGGACAAGAACGGAAAATCACCCAGTGGTTTTCCGTTTTTTATTACATGGATGTAATAATACCTGTGTGCAGGAGCACACCACAGGTATGACCAACGACCAGTCAATGACACTGTTTAATAAAAACCGCGATGCATGACAATTGTAACCCCCTGTCATATTCACCATTAGAAAAATATAATCAACCACGGTGGCACGATTTGCGCATATGCTATAGTCTAAGCTTAGTAAGCCGCCAATAATCTGACTTAGGATGACTCGACAGATAAGCAGATGTATACTATAAAGCGGGGATAAATCCTCCGCCTACGACCTAGAAACCACTTAAAAATGGAAAGATTTGTTATGAAAAAGTTTTTATCTACGCCTTTAATTAATATCATCGCCCTATGTGGCTTACTCGGTAGCGCCCTGATGTGGCACAGCAGCGCCTATGCCGCTGCCAATATTCACTTTTCAAAATACCGTTTTGTATTCGATGATACCCTACGCCAAGATTCGCTGATACTCAGTAATGCTGGTATCAATGCAGCCACCTGCACCATGTCTTCTGAAAACTTTATTATGACAGAACAAGGCCCGACGAAGCTGGCAACAAAAGAGGACAAGGACAAAATAACCAATTCAGCAGAAAAAATCATTCGCTTCTCGCCACGCCGAGTCACCATAAACCCGTCCAACCGCCAAACCGTCAGAATCGCCTCACGGCGCAAACCCAATATCGATGACGGTGAATTTCTCAGTTATCTTAAAATCAGTTGTCAAGAGCAGGCTAACCCCAATCAACCACAAGCCTCACAAATTGCCGTTAACGCCAATTTTGTCTATTATATTCCGATACAAGTCAGGGTCGGCAAACTCACCGCCAGCACCCGTATTGAAAATGCCAAAATCACCGAAGCCAATGGCGTCTATGCGCTGTCTTTTGATCAGTTCAGAGAGGGAAGTCGCTCGGTGGTTGGAAAAATTGATATCACTGAAAAGAAATCAGGTAATAGTCTTGGCGTTGTCAATAATACCGTGATTTATACCCCGTTCACTAAAAAACAATACAAAATAAACTTAAAAAGTGCACCAGATGGTCCTGTAGAAATAACCTTTAACGAAGAGCAAATAACCAGAGGCACGCTTACCGCTAAAGCCGAAGTTCAAAGATAAAATACACAGAGATAACAAATACCATACGATGTGCATAATCAACAGCAATGACTTATAAGGGGAGAAATTAGGATGCACTTTAATAAAACCCTGATTGGTCGTTCCTTTATTGGTTGTTGGCTGGTATGTAGCTCAATCACAGCCGATGCGGCCAATTTCAGTAAAGCTGAGCTGGATGATGAACAATTTCTATTATTGGATGTTAAAAACACCCGGCTCAGTTTTTTACAAGGAATTGATGCCTACGGGGTTGAGGGCCAAGTATTATTACCTATCGCCGCCCTGCTGCAAGCGTTAGAAATGAATTTTGTGGTATCTACCGAAAATGCGACCATAAAACTCACCAAGAACAATGTGGTCTTTGATATTGATTTGGCCAATCAAACTGAACAAGGGCCATTAACCGACAATGCAGAGCCATTTTTTTGGTCAAATGAAGAAGATGAATTACTGGTCAGCCACTTACTGATTGAACAGTTGCTTGACGCCACTTTAAACTTTAATACCAGTTTATTGGCGGTGACCGTCGAAAACGCCAAAGCGCCTTTTCCGATAGAACAGCGTTTGCTCCGTGAAGACCGACGCCAAAAAGCCATCAGACCACAACAAGAAGCAAACCGTGATGATCTTAATAAGATCGTTTTTGCCGATGAATTTATTCTCGATACTTATCAACTGGCCAGCACACCCTATCTATACAGTAATTTAGTAGTCACCTCTAATGGTAATCAAAACAGCGAAACCAAAATCTCCAATTCGCTGCAAAGCAACTTTGATTTGCTCTATCACAATACCTCACTCACCCTGAACAAACAAAGCAACAACGATATTGCCACTAACCTCACTTTTAATCGCCATCAGGGGTCACCTTATGAGACCTTTCCGTTAGGTATTCAACATTATTCGTTTGGCGATGTCTCCGGCAAAGCAGATAACCTCACCGTCAGCAATCAAGCAGGTATTGGCTTGTCTGTCAGCCGACGCCCGGTCAACTATAGTCGCAAATTTGGCACCGTAACACTTGAAGACACGGCCCCACCTGGTTGGGAAATGGAACTTTATCGCGGCGGGGTTTTACTGGCCACCGCCACCGTACCCGCAGATGGTCGTTATGTGTTTGAAGATGTTGAAACCCGCTATGGAGTCAATAAATTTGAAATCAAGCTCTATGGTCCCTATGGTGAAGAAGATGTTCATCATAAAAACATTCGTATTAACGGCACCCAATTAAAAGCCGATGAATATGGCTTCAACAGTTATATTCTTGATGCTGGTAATAAATTGCTCAATGGCATCAATGGTCAGTCAGATTCATTTAAACCCGATACCTTTGGTTTTGCCTGGGATTATGGCCTCGGTGATAACCTTTCACTCGGACTAAACCTCACTCAAACCGAAAATGGAAATAACAATACCCAGCAGTTTGTTGGCACAGAAATACAAACCAGTATCCCGGGTGCTTTGTTTGATTTTTCGCTGTCTCATGAAATAGGAGAGGGTTATGCTGCTTTGGCGGCAGTTTCAGGCCGGCTTTGGGACACCACGACCTACCAACTCAATTACTCAACCAGTAAAAACTATC
>JBLGCB010000551.1:0-3967 GCA_047617105.1 Phenylobacterium sp.
TGAATCGCAATCTTTTCCACAATGCGGATAAGTCGCAATGCCAATACTCAAACTAACATTAATCACATGCTGACCACATTGATGCACAGGTGCAAGGTCAACCAGTATTTTTTCGGCGATTCGGCTGGCATTACTGGCGTCCTTAATGTCTTCCAATAACACCGCAAATTCATCACCACCCAGACGGGCAACCATATCACCATCACGCACCGACGAACTCAATCGTCCGCCAACACTGACTAATAACTCATCACCAGTGGCGTGGCCTAGGGTATCATTGATGGTTTTGAAATGATCTAAATCAATAAACATCACTGCAAATGGGACATTACGACGCTTAGATTTTGAGACAACTGAATTTAGGTTGCTGGTGAAAAGTTCCCGGTTAGCCAGTCCGGTGAGGGAATCATACTTGGCCATGGTTAACAACTGTTGTTGTAGCGTTTTACGCTCTCTTGCATAACGAATAGAGCGCAACAAAATTTTCGAATTGACTTCTGATTTAACCAGATAATCCTCAGCGCCATGTTCAAGACACTTAAGCATCAGTGATTCATCATCCACCGCGCTTAACACAATCACCGGCATTGTTAATAATTCTTCCGAATTCATGACTTCAAGCACTTCAATCCCGGTCATGTTGGCCAGGCTGTAATCCAGTAAAACGGCATCATAGTTGTTGTCGCGCAATAAACTCAGACCCGCTTCACCCGTTTGCGCCACTGCTATCGTATTCTCCAAACTCGTCGACAGAGCCGACTGCTTAAGCTGACGAAGGATCGACTGGCGGTCAATGCAATCGTCTTCAATCAATAGTATATTCAACGACTGCACTGTCAAAACGTCCCCTCAATGGCTCTGGCGTTAGGCTTTGGGTTAAGGTCAATCGTCATTGGCCAAGTGACCGTAAAACATGTCCCTTCACCTTCAACAGACGTTACGTGAATATCAGTGCCAAGATAACCAACCATGCGTTTTATAATCGCCAAACCCATGCCACTGCCCTCCACTTCATCACGGGGTTTGAGGGTTTGAAACAAAGCAAAGATTTTTTCATGATACTGCACACTTATACCAGGTCCATCATCTTGTACTTTAAATTCATAAAGGCCATTTTTTTGTGCGACCGAAATCGTGACAGTACCATCCTCTGAGTGATGATGTTTTATCGCGTTATTAATCAGGTTACGAAAAACCAATTGGAAGGGCACATAAGAAGTGTCAAACACAGGAAAATCACCTTCCAATTTCAGCGTAAATGCTGTTGGTGGTGACATCAAATCATACAGCGATTCAATCACTTCTTTACTATCAATCTGTTGAATTTTACTTTCTTCCTGACCGATACGCGCGTAAGTCAATAAGTCGTCTAGCAAGTTCTCCATTCGATGGACTCGGTTACGCATTAACTTTAAATGCCCTTCGGTTTGTTCTTTATCGTCAATATCTTCACTGATCCAGGTGGTTAGCTGATCGATGCCTCGCAAGGGTGATTTAAGGTCGTGAGAGGCCACATAAGAGAATTGCTCAAGGTCATGGTTGGATTTTTCAAGATGAATGGTTTTTTCTTCCAGCTCTCGGGTCATCTCATCCGCCAACGCTAATGCCGTGCGATTGGCCCGTGATAAAAAGACAAATAAAGCCACCAGCAAGCTGTCGATAACCACCCCGCCGATGAGGATAAAATAAGGCTGAGAGCTAGATGCTGATTTTTCGAATTCCACTTTTGACCAGATATTAAAATCCCAACTTCGTCCATACATTTGTACATTCGCGTGTTTGCTATACATCGGTTGCTCAGCACGACTGGCATCTTCAAACAGCAGCTCATCACCATCACTCAAACGAATACCCACTTGGCGCTTTTGTCTTGCCAAAGTACCATTCATCAAGTTTTCCATAATAAAGGGCGCATAGGTAACGCCAATGATATTGGCACGACGCGCTTCTAGGGTTGTTGGTTGCAATCCGTCTTTATAAAATGGGGCGTAAAACAAAAAACCGGGTGTTTTTTTCGCATCCTGAACCAGCGTGATAGGGCCGGTGACCTGGGCCGCACCACTATCCCGGGCTTTTAAAATCGAAGTATAGCGGTTGGTTTCAAATGCCATATCCAGACCTACCGCTCCTTGGTTGCCTTCATAAGGTTCAATGTAGGTGATTGGCCAAAACTCAGCCTGCTGATGCTGCGGATGAAGGCCGTAATCTGGCCTTGAAAGTCGTTCTTTGTGTAAGTATTGCTCCATTTGCGCTGGCTGCACATTAAAAATCACCCCAATCCCATTAATGCCCGGATAGGTTTGGCCAATATGCAAACTGTTAGCATACGCTTTCCACTGGTCATAAGAGGTCTCGCTATTATTTGAAGCAATCATTGACACGCCGCCCCACAAGGCATTTTCATACAAGGCCATTCGTTCTGTGACCAATTCAACCACCTGATTGGCCTGACGTTGGAACTGTTGCTCGACTTTTTGCGCTAACTGTTCTTTAGAAAAAAACCAAGCCCCAAGGGTTAGTAAAATAGATAAAACCACCACCAGCCAGTGCACCCAGTGCAAAGAACCAGCTTTAACGAGTTTTTTTCGTTGCTCAGAATTATTATCGTGCAATGGCTGCTCTAAACTCATATAACTCACTCTTGGACGGCTCAGGGACACCCCCGGAAACAACGCTTGACTCAAGTATAGTCAATATATTTCAAGCTGCTAGCAGTGAAATTCGTTGGCAGAAAAAAACTTGTCCACCCTAAACGTATAAAGGCCGACATAAATGTCGACCTTTATAGATTTGGGATTACTATTAGCAACTTATTGATTTTAGACCTTAGTACTTAGTGCCCTTGGTAATGTGGGATACAAATGCAACAAACAACCTTTACCCGCAAAAGTCAGCCGATAAGTCGGCTCGTTGTGACCAGGCCCACGCGTACCAACCTGCTCAAGCACGCCCTTCTCAATCAAAAAATCCAACATCACGGTAGACAAACCACTCATACCACTAAGCTTTGCCTTGGCAGCGATGTCCATTTTAGTCGCCACCCCTTTAAAGGTATACATCACTCGCATCACGGCGGCTTCGGCATCGCTGATCTCCGGCAACGGTCCGTCATAAGCAGGAAATTGTTTCTTGGCAAATTTACCAAAAACACGCTTGTAAGATGCCTGAATGGCACTGACATCTTCGATTTTATCACCCGTCGGCTGATAGGAATGAAACACTCCGGAACATTTGTTAAGGTAATCGACTTTGGCCAAAAATATTGGCAAACCACAGCCTTCAGCAACATGATAAAACCCGGTTTTCCATTTTTCGACCTTGCTGCGGGTCCCTTCAGGGGTAAACAAAAAGAACACTCGGCTGTTTTTGTGTTTTTTGACAAAGTTTTGAATCTGTTCAACTTGCCCTTTGCCATTACCAGAGCGATCAATAGGAATAGCCCCGAGCCACATCATAAACCGACCAATACCGGGCTTACGACACCAGCTGTCTTTAATTGAAAAGTAAATCTTCACATCCACTAAAATAGCGGCACCCAGGGCATAAAAAAAGTCCCAATTGGACGTATGAGGTGCTGCAATGGTAATACCAGCCCCATCAGGAACTGATTCTGTCGGTCTCCAGCCAGTGACTTTAAACCACAGCATGAAGAGGTATTTTAAGACGAATTTGACTAAAAAACCGTCGAAAATCGTTTTGTCACGTATTTCAAGCGCTTGCTTATCCATATAAACCACAATATTAAGTTAGGAGGTTGGACCAATGCCAATTTTCAAACTATAGCACACAATAACGTATAATAACGCACAATGTTGGCAAATTAATCTTTTTTGATTTTGCTGCGTTATCCTTGAGAAAAATGGCTGACCAACATCTCGCCAGCCGCCTGAATATGGTGGCTTAAAACCAGCTCGGCCTGCGTAAGATCTTTGGCTTTTAACGCATCGAGCAACAGGTGATGTTCATC
>JBLGCB010000552.1:0-3944 GCA_047617105.1 Phenylobacterium sp.
TTTTCATCATTTATGTTTTATTGCCGCAGGCAAAACTTAATTGAAATGCCATCAATAAGATTTCACTGCTGGTAAGATTCACGCTTGAATAAACCAAAGCCATTGAACCATCGGCCATCTAGGCAGTTCAATAATATACCGCCAACCAAACGGTTTTTTCATCTGGACTTGTCCATTCAACTTTATGCCGTACGCCAGCTTTGATTTCTATGTGACTGCCCGGATTGAGTTCGACCAATTCATTATTGCTGTGAAATCTCAATTTGGCTTTTCCTTGTAATACCATCACCCATTCATTGTCATTACATTCATACCAACCATAATCTGGTGAGCTTTGGCCGTGAGAAACGATTCGTTCAATTTTCATGTTGTCAGTTTTGATGATGTCTTCGAAAATCTCTTTTGGGATTTCTTGTGGGATGTTATCGAATATGTTGTTGTTCATGATTTGTCTCTTTGCTATCTTTTACTAAGTTAAAGGTAAATTCATCGATGAATAATATCAGCGCGTAATGGTACCAACAAAGCCAATAACTGATTTTGTGCGCCCACAGAAATTTTATTGTTGTCCATGGCTTTCATCAATGCTTCGACCAGAGTATTAAATTGCGCTTCGGTGATGTCTAAATCGGTGTGAATTTTTTGCATCGTCTTGCCGGTGTATTCACAAGGTCCGCCAGCAAGCTGACAAATTTGCTCAACCAGCTTGTCATGAAATCTGTCCAGCTCAGCTTCTTCAAAGTGAAAACCAATATGTTCATCAATTAATAACTCATTGATAAAATCTTCGACCAATCTGGCAATACCTGCATTTTCCCCCAAACTGAGATATAGCTGATTGGGGGGCGGCGTTTGACAACCAACAGATATCAGCGCCATCAATACCAATGGCAGAAGTTTTTTGCTGTTAAATAGTGATCGACCAACCATTTAAAATGCACCTTGTAATGATAGGTAAAAACCGGTTTGATTTGGCGCACCAGCAATATTTCCCAGATCTAGATAGGCACCAGTAATAGACAAAGATTTGTTAGGCAGATATGTGATAAAAACATCAAACCAGTCATCCTCTTTTAAAGCCGATAACTGATTCGACTTTTGCCGATATTCTACGCCGAGCAACCAATGACGATTGAAAAAAATCCCGGTCGCCGCTTCGACTAAAATATCATAGTTTTTATCGCTGTCACCACCAAACCCTAATAACCCTATTTGATTGGCTTTGCTTAAACGCAAATTGACATTGAGCAAAACTGTTCGATTGGCCAAACCTGCCAGCCAGACTTTGGTGGCAGATAAATAAAAATCTGTGCCACTGGATTTGACCGCGCCAACACTTTTTGGGATGGCAAAATCCACTTGCTTTTTATATTGTACACCGGCACTGATTTGCGGCCAGTCTGAATAAATCACATCACCAAACAAACGAACTTTGGCACCAACAACATTCATCTGTAAATCTGTTGCGGCGGCATCAATATCAAAAGTCAGACGTGAATAAGACAGTTCGATGCGATCATGATAATTGACCGCAAAACCCAAAGTGTCGAGCGAGTAATCATCTACTTGTGAGTGCGAACTAAAAACAGAGGCGGCCCATTGATCATCGGTGGCATAACCAGACAAAACTGCCCAAGGAATTAATCCGCCACCGGCACTGCCTTCAATATGATTAACCGCTGCGGTGCCAATTAACTTGTTACCGGCAAAAGCATTGTTTGGGGCAAAGGTTAAGCACAATAGCAAACTGCAAAGTCCGACTTTGATCATTAGGTGATCTCATGGATAAAAAAGGTGAAAAGTCCCCTGCTTCACTGGTGTCAATTAAGTACCGATTAGGTCTAAGGTGAAGAAGTGGATTTGGTATAGCTATGAGTATTGCTTAAGATGGGATTTTTGCCAGTGTATATTCAAAATGCTTTTTCCTCCTCTGCGTTGCCTCTGCGTCCTCTGTGACTCTGTGGTAGTCGCAAAGAACGAAGCCATTTTTAATGTAACTTTTAATTGACGGTCTTGGTGGTGACAAACATGTAACCCATTCCGCGAACCGTGGTGATCAGGGTATCTTTACTGAACGGTTTCAATAACTTACGCAATCGTAACATATGAACATCAACGGTGCGTTCTTCAAGGTAAACCGCTCTGCCCCAGACAAAATCGAGCAGCTGAGTACGCGAATATACCCGGTTTTGGTGTTCGATGAAAAACTTCAATAACTTGAATTCGGTTTGACCAATATGAACACTGGTGTCATCAATGGTTAATTGATGATTGGCCAAATTAAGATTGATGCCTTCGGCGTTAAGTTGTTCATCTTCTACTGCTGTGGTGCGACGCAATAATGCTTTGATGCGCGCTTTAAGTTCTTTAATCGCTACAGGTTTGGTGAGATAGTCATCGGCACCGTCGTCGAGTCCTTTAACTTTATCAGACTCTTCAACCCGTGCGGTTAGCATAATCACAGGCGTGGCGGCGTAAAGATCATCTTTGCGCAAACGTCTGATAAATTCGACCCCGGACTCGGATGGCATCATCCAGTCAACAATTAACAAGTCCGGATTATGGTCGGCCAAAACATCCCTGGCCTGGCAAGCGCTGTTTGCTTCAAGCACTTGATAATGATCCATTTCTAGCGCGTATCGCAACATTTCACGGATCGGCTTCTCATCTTCTACCAATAATATTTTTCTGGACATCGTTTTTTCAACCCAAGATTTAGTGGTGACGGTATTATCTCTAACTGGTGCTATTCTCACTTAATAAAGTGACAGCTTTATGACAATATGACAACTTTATTTAATTTTGCCATCTTCCACAATTTTGACTATAGTCAGTATTGTTATCTGGACGATAACACCCATTTCTTTAAATCCAAGGAAGATCACACGGAAGAAACATCATGAAAAACCATTTAAAACGCTCGTTAATCGTTGTGTTATTCGTATCGTTAAACGTTCAAGCCGTTAGAAATTCTCCCCCCGAATGTGTCAAATACGACAAAAAAATCAAGCTGTTAAGGCAAAAAATGCGTCAGGGTTATACCATCGCCAAAGGGGAATATTACAAATATAAACTCAGCCAATGGCAAGACCGCCGAGTTTTATGCGAAGAAGCGGTTAAGCTGAAAAAGAAACGCCGCTTGCAGCCTAGTAAAAAACAGCCTAACAAAAAGCCCTATAAACCTAAAGCGGCACAGCAAAAATAATAGCAAAATAGCTGGTAGAAACGACCTAGCCCGTTGCTACCTTCTTTTCAATAATCTTCTTCACCACCCGAGACGCCGCAACAAAGCCAAACGTTGCCGTCACCATCGTCACCGCACCAAAACCACTACTACAATCGAGTTTCATCGGCCCATCAGAATCAGCACCCGTGGATTTTTGATGGCAAACGCTGCCATCTGAATTGGGATACATCAACTGCTCAGTTGAATAAACACACTCAACACCAAATTTACGCTTGGTGTTTTTGCTGAAATTATAATCTCGACGCAGCTGTGAACGGACTTTAGACATCAGCGGATCTTGAATGGTTTTAGCCACATCGGCGATGGTAATTTGGGTCGGATCGGTTTGACCGCCAGCACCACCGGTGGTGATCACCGGAATCTTATTACGTTTACAATAAGCGATAATCGCCGACTTCGCTTTGACGCTGTCGATGGCATCCACCACATAATCATAATCTTTAGTGAGGCCTTTCCCAAGGTACTGCCCGACATTATCAGGGGTGACAAAGTCGTCAATTAAATTTACTGTCGCTTCGGGATTAATCAGCTTAATCCGTTCGGCCATGGCTTCAATCTTCAACTGTCCCACCGTGCCAGTTAAGGCATGAATTTGCCGATTGACATTGGTGGCACAAATATCATCGAGATCAATAAGGGTTATATTGGCGATACCGGTTCGTGCCAACGCTTCGGCGACCCATGAACCCACGCCGCC
>JBLGCB010000553.1:0-3918 GCA_047617105.1 Phenylobacterium sp.
GTTAAAGTCAATGATAACACCCATTGCCTAGAATTATTCCACGGTCCGACCTTGGCGTTTAAAGATTTTGGTGGCCGCTTTATGGCCCAGTGCGTCAAACGTTTTTCAGGCGATAAAAAACTGACCATACTGGCTGCGACCTCTGGTGATACTGGTGCTGCGGTTGCCCATGCTTTTTATGACATCGCCAATATCGATGTGGTGATTTTATATCCTAAAAATAAGATCGCCTTATTGCAGGAAAAAATGTTCTGTACTTTGGGTAAAAACATTCACACCATCGCCGTTGAAGGCACTTTTGATAACTGTCAGCAACTGGTTAAACAAACTTTTGATGATGTGGAATTACGTAAAGCGGTTCACCTGAACTCAGCGAACTCAATCAACATCAGTCGTATCTTTGCTCAAATCTGCTATTACTTTGAAGCAGTTGCCCAGCTGGAACGTAATGCTGACAGTAAGGTGGTGATATCGGTGCCAAGTGGTAACTTCGGTAACTTAACCGCGGGTATGATTGCCAAACGTTTGGGTTTACCTGTTGATCGCTTTATTGCCGCCACCAATGTCAACGACACGGTGCCACGCTACTGGGCAACAGGCGAGTGGCAGCCGAGCGAGACTGTGGCGACCTTGTCTAATGCAATGGATGTTAGCGAGCCGAACAACTGGCCTCGAATTGAAGAGATGTTTACCAAAGGTTTATTAGACAAAGCGTGTTTGAGCACAGCGATGGTTGATGAAGAAGACACTCAATTGGCGATGCGTGATTTATATCAACAGGGTTACACCTCTGAACCTCATGCGGCAGTGGCTTATCGGGCGCTGAAAAGTTCTTTGGCTGATGATGAAGTGGGCATTTTCCTTGGCACTGCACATCCGGCCAAATTTAAAGAAAGTGTCGAAAACGTGTTGGGCGAAATGATTGCCTTGCCGCCAGAACTGGCGGCTTGTGCCACCGAAGAAATCTTGTCGACCACCATAACGATGGATTATGCCAAGTTGGAATCTTTTTTGCGCAACAAAGACGCTTAATGGCATAATCTTGAGAAGTAAGACCGTAACTGTTCAGCGTGCTGAATAGTTACGTAAGACCCATATATAACAATCTCGGTGCTCTTTGGGGGCTGGTGGTTTTACGACCACCAGCCCCTTTTAAGTATTACCACATACATGAGGAAAACAGATGTCGAACTGGAGTGAAATCATTGATGGTGAGAAAACTCAACCGTATTTCAGCAACACCTTAGACTACGTTAAGCAGCGCAGAGAACAGGGAGTAACGGTTTTTCCGCCGCAAGACCAAGTATTCAATGCCTTTAAGCTCACCGAATTTGACCAAGTCAAAGTGGTGATCCTCGGTCAAGACCCATACCACGGTCCCAATCAGGCCCATGGTTTGTGTTTTTCAGTATTGCCCGGCATCCCAACGCCACCATCGTTAAAGAATATGTACAAAGAGCTGGCGCAAGATATCCCCGGTTTTACTACGCCTGATCATGGCTTTTTAGAACCTTGGGCGAAGCAGGGGGTTTTGTTGCTCAATACCGTATTGACGGTCGAAAGCGGCCAGGCCAATTCGCATAAAAATTTGGGTTGGGAGCAATTCACCGATGTGGTGATTGGCCGATTAAATGAAGCTCGCGAGGGCATTGTGTTTTTGTTGTGGGGTTCGCACGCGCAAAAGAAAGGTCGTTTTATTGACCGCAATAAACACCATGTTTTGGCCGCACCACATCCGTCACCGCTATCGGCGTATCGTGGTTTTTTTGGTTGTGGTCATTTTTCTCAGACTAATGAGATTTTGCAGGGAATGGGTAGTACTGGGATTGATTGGCGGTTGTAGAGTGCGTGAGGCTGTGTAAGAACTTCCGTAGGATGGCGTTGAGTGTACCGGGCTGTCGTTACAGCGAAACCCATCATTTGCGCATTAATAGCAGCAAAATATCGCCGTTTGTAGTCCAATTCTGATGGGTTTCGCCTTCGGCTCTACCGCATCCTACCCAGGATTGGAGTTTTGATGCAGACTGGCGGAATGTGCACCTTATACTATTTGAGCGATGACTTTAACTGAGTCACTTTCTTAATGGTTAACCCCATGGTATCAGCGATTTGGTCGTCACTGAGCAGCCCAAGTTTAATCAGCTTGATGGCACCACTGGTGGCCTTTTCTTCTCTGCCTAAAATATAGGTGGATTGATAACTACTGGCCTGATGATGTAACTCTTTTTGATGTTTGTCGTAAGCAGCTTTGTCACTGTCATCAAGTTTAAGAACATCGAGTTTTTCTTTGGCTTCGATCAACCCTTTGGCTTTGAAATGCTCTTTTATCTCTTCATTTTTCAAAAAATAAATCCACTCATCCAGCGTATCTGTGGCTTCATCTTCATAGTTTTTAATATTGATGATGTAATGTTCTGGGAAAATATCTGCGACTTCTTCTGTGTTAAACAGGTTCCTTTGTGCTTCATTTAGTTTTAATTCGGTGTGGTTATGTAGGCCAAAGAACTGGGTGGTGCCGTGATAGATGTAATCATTGCCTTTGCAGAAATCGAAATAAAGAATGCTGATAGAGATGACTTTGGCGATGTCAGAATAAGGCTTGCCTTGGTCGAGGTGTTCGGCGACACATTTAGAGGATTCGAATAAAATTCGAAATAGGTAGTCTTGTTCGCGGGAGTATTGAATCTCAATTAAAATCAGCTGGCCTTGCGCATCACGGACTTTGATATCAACCCGATTTTGTTTGTTATCGTGGCGTTCTTTATTGGTTTCGCTTTCTAAAATCTCAACAATGGTGATATCGGTGAACAACAGTTCACTTAAAAACCCGGCCAATATGCCAAAGTTTGCTTTACTGCGTAGCAGTTTCTGTAGGGCAAAATCAAAATTAATAAGAGTTGGTGTGACGGTAGAGTTCAGCATTCTTTTCAGGGCCGGATTAAAATGAATTGAGTTAGATGGTTTGCGTGTGCTTGTTGTTTAAACATCCATGTAGACCGTCCTGTCGGCATCCTTGCCTCCACCTCAGGAGGACTGAAAGCTGCAAGTATTCGCTTCCCGTCCACCTTCGCCCAGTCGAAGCTTATTAATTTACGTTTCATTATGTTCACCAAATCACAAAGAAGCACTAACGATAGTTTAACAGAAGTTTTAAGCAAAGTGGTAGATAAAAATACAGTATATTTTTATTTATTGGACGGATAGCCGAATCTCAACTTTACTTATTGTCAGCACAATAAATATAAATACATAAGTGAGTTGCAGATGGATGATTTGATTGTTTGGCTTAGCCAAGCTTGGGATAACATTATAACCTTACCGGGTATGGTTGGCGGTTTGGTTGCCGCTATTTTGGCTGGTATTTTTTTGACTTTGCTCTATAAATTGGCCAAGTATTGTGGCAAGTACTTTTGGAAAGGGCTGGCGATACTGGGTTGCTTAAGAGGATTCCGTTGGTTTGCCATTAAAGCTTATCTTAATACCATACAAAAACGCTTTGGTAGTGTACATAATATTTACCTTGATCGTGAAGATGAACTCGATCTTGAAAAAATATTTGTTCCTCTGACTCTGCATCAGCGAGAAAAACAATCCCCATCAGCCAATCAAAAGTTAACCACCCGCGAAATATTGACTAATTCAGATCATGCCCGATTGATGATTTTAGGTGATCCCGGGTCTGGTAAAAGCACGTTACTTAAAGCGTTGGCAACGGGCATTAGCCGCCATCAATGGGTGGAACTGTATCAGATGATACCGGTTTTTATTTCACTCAGAGCTTTTTCGCAACAAAGTGAACCGCTTTTACCATGGCTGTGCCAAACAGTATTACTAGATAGTGGCCTACGGAATGCAGAATCATTGTTAAAGAAGCTGATGCTGGAAGGGCGGATTTTATTGTTGCTTGATGGTTTAGAT
>JBLGCB010000554.1:0-3905 GCA_047617105.1 Phenylobacterium sp.
GGTTTGATAATCTGCCGCCACCGTGTTACGACCCAGTTCATGGTTTAAATGGCTGGCCGACACCAACGCGCCGTAGCTCAATACATTGGTGCTGAGGTTATAATCACCCGTTGGAAAACGTCCTTCAAGTTCGTCGCTGTCTGAGGCAATCACCCCATCGGCCGACATTTTGCGCAAGCTAAATTCCAAACACCAATCGATTAACGGCAATAATTCGGTGGCTTGTGATTTATCGCCTTTGGCCAGTGCATAACGGCTGGCACCGTAGGCTATCATTGCACAATCGCCGCGATCACCAGCACCATTCCAAATATCCAAGCCCTGGGCAATAATCGAAGAAGGAATAGGGGTAAACTCATCATTCATAAAACGGGCAAAATGACGGAAGCTATTTATCGCCGATTCATTACCTGATTCATTGCCCAAGAATGGAAAGAATGGATTGATATATTCTGCCTGGTCATTGGCCCATATCGCCGCATAATAATCGCCGCCACCAGGGCCATGCATTAAGCCACCAGAGGTGCGATAAATACTCTCAGCACCGCGTAATTTGGCAAAATCGAACATTTTATTTAAATTGGCGTCTGGGGTCACCAGCTGTAAGTTGTTTTGCAAACTGGTGATATAAAGTTGACGTTTGTTAATTTCGGCTTGAGCATCAAAGTGGCGATTTTGACCAGCGGCAGTTGCAACATACTGCACATTCACCGTCAGCGACTCACCCGCCTTCAGCAAAAACTCACCAGATTTATCGCTGGTGGCACCAATATGATAAACGCCAGCAACGCCTTTATCTTTAGCCGTGTTAAATTGATAGTTAAGCGCATCAATGGTTAATCGTGCTGCTTTTTCACCGTCATTAACATAACGTAATTGCTCTATCATCACCGGTTCTGTGGTGCTTGGCGATAATACTCGGGTCACACTCACTTGCTGACCCAATTCACTGCTCAGGCGTAAAATGCCGTTAAAATTGACCTGCTTTAACTGTTCTTGGTTAGCCTTTTGTTGGTTGATTGAAATCGTCGGTGAAACATCCAAGGTAAAGTCATGAATCAAACTGGCATGGGTATCATTAGGAATGGTTCTTAACATCGGCCAAACCAATTTACGCTTAAGAGTTAAATTGCCTTGTTTGTCTGCGCCATAATAAATAATCGCCGATATCTGCTCACCACTAAATTCGAGGTGATCGACATGACTGTCAGTGACTTGCCAATGGATGCCCTGCTCGTCTAATTGCCAGCGGTCGGTTAAGGTATCGGCAAGGCTGTTGAGCCTTCCAGAGGAATGCGTGGTGGTATCAAGGTCAGACGACACACACCCCGTCATAAGATTGGCCAATACCAATGAATAGATAATTTTTCGCAACAAAACGTGCTCCCCAAGATAATTCAAAACAGTCAAAACCCATTGAAGCTGTTATTAAATCATCTCACCCGGCGAAAAACTTACTGAAAATGAACAAATACTTACTGAAAAATAACCTTTCTACGATTAGTAGGCTCTGGTCGTATTCCGTCATTTAAGATAGCAAATTCCAAAATGCCATTTCCTTCCTCTGCGTTGCCTCTGTAACGACAGCCCGGTGCGCCCTCAGTGACTCTGTGGTAGTCGTAAAGAACGAAGCCATTTGTTACCCAGTTTGAACGGTGCCGATGAGTAAATCACAGTGGGGGCTATTCGGTGACAACTTTAGCGACATATTGTTCAACCCTATTGCGGCCTTTCTTTTTGGCCACATAAAGCGCTGAATCGGCTTCGCCAATCATCTCTTCTAAAGTCTTATCGATGGCCATCTGCGAGATACCAATACTGACGGCGATATTCATTTCTTGGTCTTTATAGAGTATGGGGGTACTGCTGACCTCGGCTCTGATTCGGTCACAAATACTATAAGCCTGAGCCGGTTCAACGTTAGGCAAAATCAAAGCAAATTCTTCACCGCCATAGCGGCATAAACTGTCGGTTGCCCGTAACGTTTTATGCAACCGTTTTGATAAGTCTTTTAAAACCTGGTCACCTGCCTGATGACCATAAGTATCGTTAATGGCTTTAAAATGGTCGGCATCAATAATGGCCACGGTCAGACCCCAACCCAGTTTGCGACAACGTGCAACATCCTGTCCCAGCTGTTCAAAGAAAAATTGACGGTTATACAATCCGGTCAAATAATCCAGAGAATTGATTTTTTCCAGTTCAACCGCCTTATTGGTGACGTTTTCGAGTAACCCTTGGGTCACCGCCATTTCTGTCACATCATGGATAAGAATACCAACAGCAATGATCTTGTTATTGGGGTTTTTGATTGGAAAATAAGAACAGTTTTGATACATGAAGTCGACATCGTCGATAGAGGATTGAGTACTGGGCATTTTCAGTAAATAAGGTCGTTGTTCCCACGATGTACTGCCTTGATTGCCTAAGATAAACGTGGCATTTATCTTTTTACTCAGCCACAACTCATTGATATCTGGAAAAAAACTGACCAGTTTTTGGTTGATAATTTCATCCGCTTTAACATGACTGTGCAACTCCATAAAACGGTTCCAAAAAGTCACGTGCAAGCGCTTATCCAAAATGATCAGACCGACACTTGATAGGTTTTGCAACAACGCCGAAAACTCAATCAACGACTCTTCAGTATCCATTAAATGACCTTCCCCAGTGCATCTTGGAGATTTTTCAAACAACCCGTTTTCAATGAAATCACATTGTCACAATACAAATCGAGGTCTTGAATAAAAAACTTAATTTCAAATAACAGCGTGTCATACACGTCCTGATTTTTTTGGATAAAAATAAAGTCTTCTAATTCTGAAGTGGGTTTGTTGAACGAAGCCATTAAAGGACGGGCCAGCTCAATATCAAGGCTGAGTTGTTTGGCCAAACCCGATAAACAGGCACTGTTGACCGCATTTGATATGTCTAGCAGCATCTCGCACTGACGTTTTTCATCCAACGCATCAGATTTGTCATAACCCAAAATTTCGACCAAACTGTCGAAGTTGTGCTCGCCAATAATAAAAGTAGAACGCCCTTCGATGTCGCCGATAAAAGATTGATGAATAATATTCACCGCCCCGCTATGCTCGGCAAACTTTGCTGACAAATGAGATAATTTATCAACATCAACCACTGATATGTCAGGCACTTTCAAGGTGACTCGGTGTTCGAATATTTCAGATAACATCGAGCCCGCTTTACCCATACCAATATTGGTTAATTCTTTGAGTGCATCTATCTGATAAGGTGTAAAAGTTTTAATCGCTGACATCAAAGCACCTCATGACGTAGTAGCATGGCAGCCAAATTGTCAACATCAACGGGTTTTGGCAAAAAGTCTAGCGCACCGCGTTGCAGTGACATTTCTTTAGAGCTAGGTTGGATATCCGCTGAAATAACAAATATTTTTGACTGGTAATTACGTTGACTCAGTGCCAGTAGCACCTCTAAACCATCAACATCAGGCATGGTCAAATCCAAAAATATGACATCAAATTGTAAAGAATTACAGTATTCGAGCGCCTCATGGCCGCTGGATGCCTCATCGACCACCACATCCCAGTTTGATGGTAATGCGCGTTTAATCATGTTCCGAGAAAATTCGGAATCATCTACAATCAATAAAGATATGGACATTGATTTCTCTTTTAAATTAATCGTTTAACACAAGTTCGTCATTTAACCTTAGCATAATTCAACCTTATGTGATGGTTTTGCACAGAAAAATACGAATCTTGATGTACTCAGTACAGATAACTGTAGTATCCTTGATAATTCTTGTAACCAACTTTAAAAAATCAAACGGAAACTTCAATTGAGTAGTCGAATTTTATTAATAGACGACGACAAACTTGTCCACAAAATAGCTCAACGACAAATAGGCAAAGAGTACGAGT
>JBLGCB010000555.1:0-3889 GCA_047617105.1 Phenylobacterium sp.
GTGTTGAGTGTATAAGGTGAATGCTGTACTTTATCCAAAATTTAAATCGCGAAAGACGGGTTTTTCCGCCTAAATTAATTGGCGCAAAGCAGCTATAGGAAATTATGACCAGAAATCTGATTAAATGTAATTCAATAAATTACCGTCAAGGATATATCGAAGTTCTTGGAAATATTCATGACGGTTGTATTAATATAGAAACAACACAAGTTCACCCTGATGTAACAAATCTTGATTCTAATACAATTTCTTTGGCTGACGAAGATATTACAGCAAGTACAGAGGTTGAATTGAGCATCAATGAGGCTGAGATTTTAGTCGAACAGTTGCTTACTGCGATCAATGTAGCCAAGTGTAAGAATAATGCTTAATGAATAAGCTTAAGGTACTTATTTAATATAACCTTTTTGCTAAAGCGGCTATGTGATAATAAAGCCTAAGTGCGGATATCAATTAAACGGATTATATCGCTGATTAGTGATATTTAAAGCCATTTGCCAGTGTCCTGCTGACCAATAATGGCCATTATTTCTACGATACCATTAGAAACACGGTAATAAATACTGTCTACCCCACAGACGCTACGTCTGTATCCTGAGCGGATCTCATCAACTGCTGGATACAATAATGGTTGTTCTGCAAGTTGCTCAAATCGTTCAAAAAGTTCATTATAATATTCATCAGCTTGAGCTTCGCCGTATATACCAAGCCCTCGTAGATAGATCCGCTTCAAGTCTAATTTTGCGTTTTCATTGAGCCTATAATTGTCCATTACGCTTTGCTTCATTCTTAATTTCTGTCAGAATTTGTGCGCGGGTTTGCTGGGTGAAACCACTTTGCTCTGCCTGAATTAAATGCATTCGGATTGAATCAGTTTCGCGGGCTTTTTGGATAAGAGCATTTACAATTTCACTCCTGTTTGTATATTTCTCATTATCAACCTGTGCTTCTAACCATTCATCATTGGGCGACGTGAATAAAATATTCTGTGTTGGCATGGCAAATTCTCCAAAAGATATTAGTTCGATTTTATACCACTGCGACGTTAGACATCAAGGCATTAAAAAAGGATTTTATCGAACCATCTTTTGCAACCGCTTATCATAATAAAAATCTCGACAATCCACGGTTTTTATTGCGGCTAAAACATCTAGATGGGCAGGGTTAATAATCAAGTTGTATTCGCCCTGTACGATTGAAGAGGGTATTTGCAAGACCGCTGATTTATCGGTTTGTAACCAGCTGGTGCCAAAGTCACGAGAAACAGTACCGTCAGGTATGGTATCCCACCCTTGGGGTAATTCAGCCTCACAATACCGTTGAATCGATATGTCATCAGGCAACCATATCGTCAGCATTTTCAGTTTTGGCAAAGTGATGGTCGATTCATGAACGAAACGCTCAAGCGCGGCCAAACCTCTGGAAGAAGCAGTATAGACACACAAATTTCCTCGATGATGCCACCGTCCAGAACCAAACAATCCTCCCGAACCTGTTAGCTGGGTATAATCAGGATGCGCCAATCGATAAACTTCCATTGATGTTATGCCTTCACTATGCCGCCATTATGCCGTCATGCCATGTTTTAAGCGGTTGATCACATCTTGAACATATTCAATGCCAGTCATGGTGTCCAGGTAAGATAGTGGCGTTTGATTGCCAAAAATAGTTTGTGGTGTTTTAAGCCAGGTTAGGGCGATATCTTGAGCGCCAAAATAAACAGCGGCTTCATTTTGAACCGACAATAACGCTAAAGTGTGCTCACTTTGCTGTGGCGTGAGTCGCTTTTCTTTGTTTCTTTGCAAACTACGGATGCTAAGACCAATCAATGGCGCAAATTCTGTTTTACCAATGTGCAGGATTTGCGCTGCTTTGGCGACCATATTCACTGGCAAGCCTTTTCGTATCACTTGTAAAGTGCCCTCGGCATTAAACATGTCGTCAGCATTACCGCCAAGTGAACTGTATTCGACTGGGTACATATGATATCCCCTTATCTTGCTTTAGCTTTATAATAGACACTAACAGACAGTTAGCGTGCTATCAAGCGACAATTGGCTATTGTTAGTGGTTACCCTAATGAAACGCAATAAGACAAGCTAACCAGATTCCATCATTCATCGCATTTTTCGTAAAACAGGCAAGAATTCAGTTAACTTTGGTGCAAGTAATACAAAACCGTTTACAATACAGAAACAAGGAATAATAATGCAGTTTATCATTACAGCTTACGATCATGAGGATGAAGATGCGATTAATCGAAGATTGACCAATCGCAAAGTCCATTTAGCTGGGATCGAGAAGATGGCCAAGCAAGGTACGTTTTTAAGTGGTGGTGCAATACTAAACCAAGATGGAAAAATGATTGGTTCTTCTGCCCATGTTGAATTTCCGGCTCGATCTGATGTTGAAGCGTGGATAAAACAAGATCCATACACAACCGGTAGAGTGTGGAATAACATTGAAATTAGCGAAGGGCTTTTATTTCCTGTCAGCAAATTCTCAACGTAAACAGGTAATAAAACATCACCGCGAAAAATTTTTTGCTCGACCGCAATATCAACATTACAATACTCGCCTTGCATAAACCCATCGGGCTTAAGTTATCGGTGCGGCGCAATACCCAATGAGATAAACGGGTCTAGCGCTTTTTCTCTGTATGGCTATGCGTGCCAATTAATATCGATTTTCTTTTGATTCGCCATGCAATCTCGTAGGTATAAATTGATAAGGCTCTGATATGGCACGCCTGATTCTTCAGCCAAATTTTTGAAGTAGGAAATGACATCTTCACCCAAACGCATTGTCACTGATTTCTTTAATTTGCTCGCATAAGGGTTGCTGCGAGACTTCATAGTGGAAAAGTCATATTCATCTTTCATTATTAGCTACCTCAATGATAATGTTTACTTTCTTTTTTCGTTGCTTTTCGGGCTGAAATGATTCTAATTGTATTGCCATCACCACGTTCACAATGGCAAACAATAAGTAAATTGGTTTCATTACTCATCCCGAGCATTAAAAAACGATCTTCTGTTTCAGAATTTTCTTGATCAAAAAACTGTATTGCAAACTCATCAAAAAATACTGAGCGAGCTTCCTCGAAAGAAATCCCGTGCTTTTTAATGTTTCTCGTCGCTTTTTCAGCGTGCCAATCGAAATTAATCATATGTACATTGTATGTATGACAGGCTGGATTGTCAAAAAGCAATAACGCCGCACACATCGGCTTGTTCGAGGGATATTTGGGGTCGACGTTGTATTAATTCCATTGGCTCACATCACCACAGCCACCCGCATCGCAGCCAGCAACACAATCACCAGCAGCCACACCGCGAGGACTTTCTCTACCAGCGCCACAGCCTGTCTAACACTGGTGACATCTGGGTCCTTGGTCTGCTTGCTGCCCAATATCAATCGCCTGACTTTTTGCTCGTTATAAAACACTGGGCCGCCAAGGGTGACTTTTAATCCGGCGGCGGTGGCACCGAGCAAGTATAGGCTGTTATCGTTGCCCCAGCGTTTGCCTGCGCGGACCATTTTAACCGTTTGCTTGAAGTTGGTGAGTAACATGATGGTGTAGGTCATCAAACGACTGGGTAGCCATTCGAGTAAATAACCCAGTAACTGGGCGAGTTGACCAAAGTGACGAAAGTGGGCGAGTTTGGGGTTCCAGCATTGGTTTAATAACATCAACAGGCGGTAACACAACATAAAGAAACCACCAAAACACAGGTAATAAAACATCACCGCGAAGTACTCTTTGCTCGACCGCAATATCAACATTTCAATACTTGCTTTGCATAAACCCATCGGGCTTAAGTTATCGGTGCGGCGTAATACCCAATGAGATAATCGGGCTTTGGCGAGACTCTTTTGCGTTTTTTTC
>JBLGCB010000556.1:0-3886 GCA_047617105.1 Phenylobacterium sp.
CAGATATCAACATTGAAAGCACCGTAGGTAAAATTAACTGGCATAATCTGCAAACCATCACCAATGAAGTCGACGAGCAATACAAAAAGTCACGGGTAACAAAAGGTGACATATTAGTGATACCTACTGGTTTTGTGATAAAAATAGGTTTTGTTGACACCGATCAGCCAGTGAATATAACCAGAACCATTGTCCGGATCTCGCCCGATATCACTAAATGTGAACCAGAATACATCCATATTTATCTAAACTCCCCAGCACTGCAATCATGGCTAGCCAGTGCAACCAGCGGTATCAGCCACAGAACACTGTCTTCAAAAACGCTCAAAAATACAAACATCGTTTTACCGCCATTGCCAGAACAAGCCGAAATTGTTCGTCAGGTAACCTCGTCATTTGATTTTGCCAATCAAATTGAACAGCAAGTGGCCACGGCACATGTCCGGATGAATGAGCTGATTCAATCCATTTTATTCGAGGCTTTTAGCGGCAAACTCAGGAGCAAACCCTAATGAAGTTACACCACCTCAAGCTACAAGGGCAATACAAAGGACTGTCCGAGCAAAGCTTTGACTTCCACAACAGTCAGGGCAATATCTTGGCTTTTATTGGCCTTAACGGCTCTGGTAAATCTCAATTGCTGGAATTGATTGCTGAGACCTTCGCTTATTTAGAGCGTGTCATGAGAGCTGATTTCATTAACACCCCACTCGGTATTGCTGTTGAAATGGTGTATCAGCTATCTGGCGCAACAAATCATTCAGCTGGCAACGACCCAATGACATGCGGCAGCCCAACGGCCATTTGCGGCGGCGTTACCAATCCCAAATTCAAAGTATCTATTGACGTAGAAGGCATTATTTTGGCGCATATTTGGGGTGAGAATGAATGGTTGGAAATTTCCATTGATGCACTGGAAACCCCCGATCATATCGTCGGTTATGCCTCAGGGTTAAATGAAAACCTGCAACGCAGTTTTATGAAAAATGCGGTGCAATTTTATGAAATTGCTCGAATTCGACTGAGCCGTCATCGAGAATTAAATAGAGCTGTTGATGAAGCCCACATTGCCGATATTAATCAACGTTACTTATCTCGATCTTCATACGCCTTCCAACCATTGCCAATGGGCACATTTAAAGCAGATGGCACAGCAGATCCAAATGCAGAATTGGTATTGAGCGAACCACCAACACCTTTGCCTAAAATGTTTTATATGGATTATGACAGCAGTGCCTTATTGCTTGCCTCGTTTGCTATTTTAGCGGATGAGGAAATCAATGAGCTGCTTAAAGAAATTAAGTACCGACTGCCTAGAAAAATCGTGCTACGGTATGATTTGCGCACTGGAGTGGCGATAAAAGATGCTATTAGTGATATTGAATTACTTGCCCGTATTGGCGGCGAAAACGCAGTCAGAGGCATTGGTAGGGGGACAACCCTTGACCAATATGAGGATTATGGCCTTGATCATCTTGCCGGATTTATTACCCTTGATGTCTCAAACTCGGCAGTCAAAGAACGGCTGCGTGACGCTCACTTCAATGATCCTGTCGCGTTGTTCCAGCGACTTTATAAGCTACAATTACTTGGCGTTAAAAACTGGCAAGGTGCGGACAGGCAAGCATTACTCAAAGATAATTTTATTGGCACAGTGAAAAAGCCATTAAAAACTAAACTGCCCCTTGCAGTAACCAAACTGGAGCTGAGTAATGACGAAGGCAAGTGTATAGACTTTGATGATCTGTCAGACGGTGAAGTCCAGCTGATGCAAATTGTGGCAGCGGCACGCATCTTTGGCCAAAAACACACTTTGTTTATTTTTGATGAACCCGAAACCCACTTAAATCCATCATGGCGCACTTATTTTCACCAACACTTGGCAAACGCGCTACAACAGCCCAATAATCAGATACAAACACAAGTATTGCTGTCAAGTCACTCGCCCTTTATGATTTCATCGCTCAAACGCAGCGATGTCTATTGTTTCGAGCGTAACGATAACAAAATTGAGATGGAACCAGCTAGTGATGAAACCTACGGTGCTTCTTTTGAAGTGCTGATTAAACAGTATTTCAATTTGCGCTCATTAATCTCCCAAACCGCTGTCACAGACATCAAACAACACCTACCAGACAGCGATGATACTGATCCAGAAAAACGCTCACAAGCACGTCAATGGATAGAACAACACCTCGGTGACTCCATGGAAAAAGCGTATTTATTAGGGAAGTTACAAGACTGATGTTATTTCCTATTAACCCACAAACGCCCCAATGCCAGGTGTTTAAAGTGCTGAACGATGAGTTATTGTATTTCCTCAAAGCATCCATCACAGCAACAGGATTCAATGAAACTTTATTCAATGCAGGTGCTGATACAGATACCGATGCTGTTTGCTGGGAAAATCTCAAGACCCAAGAAAAATTTAGGACCCTGTGGGACACCATGGTCATAGAAAAAACAGATCGGGCAGCGCTGTATAACATGATTAATGATGCACAAGATATCCCTGTTTTTTTCTCAGATACCACACTTGAACTGCCAGAAATTGCAAACCCCAAAGTCTTTAATGCTCTAAAGGCATTGACGAGTCACCTGTTTGCCAGCTCAAAAACCTTAGTTGTCATAGAGACACTGGCTGGTGAAACGATCAATAAGCACTATCAGAACTTTACCGACAAAAACAAATTCCTGTGCACTCTATGTGGCACTACACTATTGTCGCAAAACAGAACAGGTTATGACGATGATGATCAATGGCGTGCAGACTACGACCATATTTTATGCAAAGATAAATATCCCGAATTCGCTGCTCATCCCGCCAACTTTATACCAACATGCAATGTTTGTAATAGCAAAGCCAAAGGCGCTCGCAACCTGCTAAAAGACGATAAGAATCGGCGGCGCAAAGCTTTTTATCCATTACCCCCACAATCAGAAAGTTGCTATCAACATATCAAAGTAAAACCAACCTTGGGATCTGGGCGTGACATTACGCCATTGACAGCGATTAGTATCATCTATCCAACGGCATCAACTGTAGAGCTTGAGAAAATACACATATGGGAAGAGGTTTACCAGGTGCCATCACGAGTTTCAGCAAACCTACTCAGTAATTTTATTGAACGTATTGCTGCTGACTGTACACCTGATAATTTTGCTGAGTTTAAGCAACAAATAGAGAAAAAATCTCGAAAATTGCCCGAAGACTATAGGATGAGTGAATGGAGATTTTGGTGGTACAGCTTATACCATTGGCTGCACGAGCAACCAGAGCAGGTGAAACAGGAAATCTGGGGGATAATAAAACCTAAGCAAGAAATAGTGAACCAAAATAATGATGCAAGATCTACTTACGGCCATTAATTCCAGCACAATTGGACACACCGCCTTTTTTGGTCAAAAAAAAGGGCCACCCAAAGGCAGCCCTGATACTATGACTCATTTAAAACCTGTGACTAATCCACCAACCCATACTGCTCGCGCAATATCTCAACAATCTCGGCTTTAGGATTATCTGACAACACAATCTCATGGCCAACAATCTTTTGCGCAATGGCCAAATAAGTGCGAGAAATATCCATCAGCACTTCAGTTGGTAAATCGTTATCACGGGCCAGTGCCAAACGTTCTGTCATTCTGTCTTTATTCAATAAAATATCAGAATCAGGGAAGTGATTTAACAATAACTGACGGAAACCTTCTTTAGAGTTTTCGACCACTTTACCTTCACGATAAGCCGGACCATCCCAAATACGTGATGAATCTGGGGTGCCCACTTCATCCATATAAATCAGTTTTTCTTTGCCTGCGGCATCGGTAACATAACCAAATTCAAATTTGGTATCGACAAAAATCTGGTCCAATTCGGTCAGCGCGTCGC
>JBLGCB010000557.1:0-3870 GCA_047617105.1 Phenylobacterium sp.
GGACCTGATAGAGTAAAGGACACGTCAAAGAGGAATTAATAGGGGAAAAAATTCAATGCATAAAGCGCGCCATAACAAAACAGAAACTATCAAACCCTTGATTTATATTCATATGGTGGTAGAATAGCCGGACTTCAAATGACGGCTTATAGAGATCGTTATATTGAAATATCCATAGAAGTGATTAGCTGATTTTCTACAAAACTCAGTATTGTTAGAAGATGTAATAAGGGGGTTTTCAAATGGCATTGATTTTTAATTGGCAAAAAACTGCCGATATTTTAGGCGCCGTCAGTGACTGGTATTGTTATGACTGTTGTCAGCATACCAAATGGGAAATGGGCAAAGTGACTCAATGGGTCGGCTTATTTAATGTACGAACCCTGCCTTTGAAACGTGCTTACCAACTGGTATGTTCAAATTGCAGCGATAATCTTCATGTATCGTCGACAGAGTTTAGGAAAGTTAAAAAAATCCTCAAATTCAGTCGTTGCATCAAAGGCACCAGAGTGCATCAACAGTTGACTCAGCGCATTGTGTTGAAGCAACTGTCACCGAGAACTTATTCTAAGTAAGTTTTTGAACACCCAATCGGGTATTTAGCCAGGTAACAATGATGTTTTTATTGTTACCTTGGTTTACACCTCTGACAAACCCATCCCACCAAAATGAACTATAATCAATCCACTTTGCTGTTGCATTATTCGCCGTAGGTTCGCCATGCGCGAGGCTGTGTAAAAACTATCGTAGGATGGCGTAGAGCGAAGCGAAACCCATCATTTACGCGTGATAGCAGTACAATATCACCGTTTGTAACCTAATTCTGATGGGTTTCGCCTTCGGCTCTACCACATCCTACTGTGAATTAGATTTTTCACACAAGCTGGCGCACCATGGATTTCCTAAATGTAGGACGGTCATCACCATGCTCATTTCTATATTGATCATGAGTATAGTGGTAAATGTTGTATGTAAAGGGGCTTTCTTAATTCCACGTTAATGGTGCGCAATGCGCACCCTACGCCATTCCATAGCAAGTTGGAGAAAAGTGCCTACTTATGTCTTTGCTGCAACACATCAAGCACATCACTAAACTCAAGATCATTGGCCTGCAACAACACCAGCAAATGAAACAGCAAGTCAGCGCTTTCATTCTTCAACTCGTCCATATCACCCACGGCAGCTGCCAATGCGGTTTCTACGCCTTCTTCACCGACCTTTTGCGCGATACGTTTAATGCCGCTGTCAAACAACGACGCGGTGTAACTGCTGTCTTTGTCGGCGGTTTTGCGTGATTTTATCACTTGCTCCAAATCTGACAAAAAGCTCAGCTGCGGTTGTTGAACATCGCCCCAACAGGTTTCGGTGCCCAGATGACAAGTCGGGCCGATAGGGTTGGCTAGCGCAACGATGCTGTCGTTGTCGCAATCCGCTGATAGGCTCACCAGCTTAAGGCTGTTGCCAGACTCTTCGCCTTTGGTCCACAAACGCTCTTTTGAACGGCTGTAAAACGTTACTAACTGGCAGTCGAGGGTTTTTTGCAGCGCTGCTTGGTTCATAAAACCCTGCATCAGCACTTTGCCAGAGAAGTGATGCTGTACAATCACCGGAATAAGGCCGTCGGTTTTTGCCCAGTCTAGCTGGTCAATATTTTCATAACTTATGTTCGTAACTGGGTTCATATGCGGATCTCCAATGCAGGCTCATTGACAAATTGTTGTTTTAAGTAACTTTTTAAATCAGGGATGGTGAAGACATCTTTGTGGAATACACTGGCCGCTAAAGCACCATCCACATCGGCTTCTTTAAACACTGCGGTGAAATGTTCCATCGCACCGGCACCGCCTGAGGCAATTAGTGGAATGGTACAGGCCGCCCGTGCTTGTTTAAGCTGAATCAAATCATAACCGTCTCTGACGCCATCTTTGTTCATGCAGTTAAGCACAATTTCGCCTGCGCCGCGCTGTTGTACTTCTTTAATCCAATCGATGGTCTGCCAGCGGGTCTTTTTGGTGCTCTTCTCATCGCCAGTAAATTGATGCACCTGGTATAGTCCGGTGTCTTTATCGAAATAACTATCGATACCGACTACCACACATTGTTGACCAAATTGCTCACACAGTTCGGTGATCAGCGCTGGGTTTGATAGGGCAGGGGAGTTGATGCTGATTTTGTCGGCACCCATCTGTAAAATCAATTGCGCCTGCTCTGGGGTTTTAATCCCACCAGCGACACAAAATGGAATGTCGATAACCTGGGCGATTTTGCTGACCCAGCTTTTATCCACCACCCGCTGATCTGAGCTGGCAGTGATATCATAAAATACCAGTTCATCTGCGCCCATCTCGGCATATTTTTGTGCCAGTGGCACGATGTCACCGATGATTTCATGGTCACGAAACTGAACGCCTTTAACCACCTGACCATCACGAACATCTAAACAAGGTATTATGCGTTTTGCCAACATGCGATTGCCTCCTCAAGGGTAAATTTGCCTTCGAGCAAAGATCGGCCCAAAATAATGCCAACCACACCAGTAGCAGGTAGTTGTCTGATATCATCCAGTTTTCCAATGCCGCCTGAGGCTTGCCACTGAATATCAGGATAACGGGCCACTACTTCGTGGTATAACGCCACGTTAGAGCCGGTTAAGGTGCCGTCTTTGCTGATGTCGGTGCATAACACATGTTTTACCGCGACGCTGTTGCTTTGGTAGTTGTCGAGCAGGTCTTCGAGCCGGGTATTGCTTTTTTCTATCCAACCATGAGTTGGTAGCCATTTGTTGCCGTCTTCATCGATGTTGATGTCGAGCGCCAGTACGATTTTGTCGTTGCCGTACTCACGGAGCCACTGCTGCACCATTTCGGGTTCTTTAATCGCCAGTGAACCAATCACCACTCGGTCTGCACCGATGGCAAGCAAATCTTTAACGTCTTGTTCAGAACGGACACCGCCGCCAACCTGAATATTAATGGAATCGCCATTTTGGTCAATCAGCGCTTTGAGCACTTCAATTTGGCGTTGGCTGGAGTCTTTGGCACCATCTAAATCTACTAGGTGCAACCATTTGGCTTCGCTGGCGGCATAATCTGCGCTGATTTCAAGCGGGGTTCTGTCATAGCTGGTTTTTTTGTTGTAGTCACCTTGGTACAAACGTACCGTCTGACCACCGATTAAATCTATCGCTGGAATAATCATCCGGTTATCGCTCCCATGCCATGAAATTTTCGATTAAAGTGCTGCCCATTTTACCTGAACGTTCCGGGTGAAATTGCACGCCGACAAAGTTGTCTTTGGCCAGGGCCGCTGAGAATACCGCGCCATTACCCTTCTTTTCAGGATTGGCATCAGGATCGGCATAAGTATCATAACGACATTGCGCGATGGTATAGGGTGACACAGGTGCTGCGTAGCTGTGCACGTAATAATAGAAATCTTCTACCGAGATACCTTTAAATACCGGATGGTCAGATATCGCTTCATAAGTATTCCAGCCCATATGCGGCACTCGCAACGCTTGTCCGTCGTCGGCTTTAAGCCATTCAATATCGGTGGGAATAATGCCCAAACATTCAATTTGCTGTCCGGCATTACCTGTTGAACCGGCTTCTTTAGAGCTGCTGGTTAACAGTTGCATCCCCAAACAAACTCCTAATACCGGTTGAGTCAGTTGCTTGATAACTTCATCTAAGCCACTGGTTTTAAGATTGTTCATCGCATGTTTGGCGGTGCCAACACCGGGTAAAAATACCCGGTCGGCTTGTTGAATCATCGCTGGCATGGCGCTGATGACCACCGGGTAACCGAGCCGTTCAATCGCACTTTTGAGCGATAACAGGTTGGCGCAACCGGTATCAATGATCACGTTCA
>JBLGCB010000558.1:0-3860 GCA_047617105.1 Phenylobacterium sp.
ACACCTACCTGAAATAGAAATGTATCGTGGCTGTTTTGGCCAAAACTGTAGCTGAAATGGATTGTCAACATACAAATGGGGCACAGAATTAAGTTCCTTTTTAGTTGAGCGAGAATTGCTGGCAGTGGCCTGCCAACATTGAAAAAGAACAACAACGAGGGTTATTAAAGCTCAACTGGCAGGAGTTAATTGCCAAACATCTACTGACCCAAGAAAATCCCCCCCGTTGGATATTGCTGCTTGGCAATCGTCAGGCGCTGATGATTGACCGCACCAAATGGGCGCAAAACCGCCTATTACGCTTTGACTTTGCTGAAATTCTGGGCCGCAAAGAAACCGACACCCTAAAAGCAGCCAGTGTATTGTTACACAAAGATTCGCTGATGCCCGGTACTGGCCAACCGCTGCTAGATACCCTGGATGAAGGTTCGCACAAACACGCTTTTTCGGTGTCAGAAGATTTGAAATATGCCCTGCGTGAGTCGATAGAATTATTGGGCAATGAAGCCACCCGCTATTTGATAGACCAAGGCAAAGCCCAATATAGCGGCAAAAATGCCATCCGCCCAGACCAACTGAGCCTTGAGTGTTTGCGTTATATGTATCGGTTACTGTTTTTGTTTTATATCGAAGCCCGCCCAGAGCTAGAATACGCGCCCAATAAATCAATGACTTACCTTAAAGGTTATTCGTTAGAGACCCTACGTGATCTCGAAATGGTGCCCTTGTATAACGAAACCGATAGAAATGGCCGCTATTTGCATGACAGCCTTAACCTGTTATTCAGGCTGATTCATCAAGGTTACTCATCAAAAACCGCGATGGATACCGAAAAACTAGATACTTTTAGCATCAGAAAACTCGACAGTCATTTGTTTGCCCCCAAGCAAACACCGACCCTCAACAAAGTGGTATTCACTAACGAAACCCTGCAACGCATTATTCAGCTGATGTCATTAACCCGAACAAAACCAGGCACAAAATCTCGTCGGGGACGTATTTCTTATGCCCAATTGGGCATTAACCAACTCGGCGCCGTCTACGAAGCCTTATTATCTTATAAAGGTTTTTTTGCCAGTCAGGATTTGTATGAGGTAAAGAAAAAAGGAGAAACGGTTAATGAGTTAGATATCGGCTATTTTGTGACGGCACAGCAATTTGAACAATATCACGACGACGAAAAAGTCACCCACACCGTGATACAAGGCGGCGAAAAGAAAACACGCTATAAAAAGCGCCTCAAAGGCAGTTTTATTTACCGCATGGCCGGGCGTGATCGAGAAAAGTCCGCTTCTTATTACACCCCAGAAGTACTGACACAGGCATTGGTTAAATACGCCTTAAAAGAGCTATTTGATGAGAAAATAGCGCCATTAACCAGCCCCAAAGCCAAAGCAGCGGCGATCATTAGGTTGACCGTTTGTGAACCTGCCATGGGCAGTGCGGCGTTTTTAAACGAAGCGATTAATCAGCTGGCAGAGCATTATTTATTTTACCAGCAACAAGCCGAGAACCGTCGCATTAACCAGGATGACTATACCCGCCAGTTACAGCGGGTGAAAATGTATATTGCCGATAACAATGTATTTGGCGTCGATTTAAATCCGGTGGCGGTAGAGTTAGCCGAGGTATCACTATGGCTTAACGCGATCTCCAGTGAAGCGTTTGTGCCCTGGTTTGGTTATCAACTGTTTAATGGCAACTCCTTGATTGGTGCTCGTCGCCAGGTTTATTCAGTTCATCAGTTGAACTATCAATCACAAAAAACCCCTTGTTGGTTAAATCAGCCACCACAACAGCCAGGTGCGGCGCAAACACATAACGGCGTGCGCGCTGACGATGAGGTTTATCACTTTTTGCTCGGCGACAATGGCATGGCCAATTACCCCGATAAAGTGGTAAAAGGCTTAAAAACTGATGCGATTAAAGCGCTTTATGATTGGCGCAAAGACTTTAACCAACCCTACAGTGATGGGCATAAAAGCCAGTTATTACGTATCAGTCAGCAAATTGATGATTTATGGCAACAGCATATCCAAAGCTTGAGTAAAAATCGTCATGAGACCACTGATCAGTTGCCGATTTGGCCCAATACCGCCGATGCCCTGACCCTGAGCAATATGGCGAGCAAAGATCAGCAACTGAACAGCGTTAGAATGAATGGTTCAAGTGCTTATTTTCGCCTAAAAATGGTGATGAATTATTGGTGTGCGTTATGGTTTTGGCCCATCGATAAGGTCGATGAATTGCCCGACCGAGATGATTACTTATTTGATATTGAAACCTTGCTGGCAGGAGACATCCAACCCGAAACGGTTGACCTTGAAGGCGATGGCGATGGCCTTAGTGAAAGTAATGAAGAAGCAGCAGGTGAAACCCTCGATATGTTTGCTGATGCTTTACATCAAGAAACGCAAAAAGCCGCAGAAAAAATTGAGTTACTGACCGGTAAAGGTGAGTTAAATAAAAAAGTGATTTTTAAATATTTGCCTCGGCTTGCGCTGGCAGATGAATTGTTTGAGCAGTACAGGTTTTTTCACTGGCCATTGGAGTTTGCCGATATTTTTGCGCAACAGCAGGGTTTTGATCTGGTGCTGGGTAATCCGCCATGGTTAAAGGTGGAATGGCAAGAAGGCGGCATATTGGGCGATCATAATCCATTGCTTGTGTTGCGAAAGGTTTCAGCGCCTAAAATGAATGAATTACGCGAACAGACCCTAGAGCAGTTTCCGGCGTTACAAACCAGTTATTTTACTGAATATGTCGAGGCTCAGGGCAGCCAAAACTTTCTCAATGCCACGGTGAATTATCCACTACTAAAGGGTATTCAAACCAACCTGTATAAATGTTTTTTACCCCAAGCATGGATGATCAGCAATAATACTGGGGTATCCGGCTTTTTGCATCCCGAGGGTAATTATGATGATCCTAAGGGCGGGGTTTTACGCCAACAGATTTATCCAAGGTTACGGGCCCATTATCAGTTTCACAATGAAGAAGGTTTGTTTGCCGAGGTACATCATGCGACAACCTACAGCATTAACATTTATGGTGGGGCAAAACCTGCGGTTGCCTTTAAACACCTTGCCAATTTGTTTATCGCCAAAACCATTGATGAATGTTTTAACCATTCAGGTGAAGGACTCACCCCCGGGTTAAAAGATATTGCCGTGAGTCCAGATGGCAAGGTCAGCAGCAACTGGGGGACTCAGGGCCACTATTCCCGAATCATCAATATTGACCATCAATCGCTGAGTTTGTTTGCCAGTTTGTATGATGCACAAGGTACACCCGCTCTGAGTGCACGCTTGCCCGCATTGCATTCACAGCAGTTGCTCAGTGTGTTAGAAAAGTTTGCTGACCAGCCTAAACGTCTTGGTGATATCAAAGAGTGTTATATGTCTACAGTGATGTTTGATGAAACCTATGCGCAAAAAGATGGCACCATTAAACGTTCAACTCAAAGACCGACATCCATCAGTCAATGGGTATTATCAGGCCCGCATTTTTTTGTTGCGACACCTTGTTATAAAACCCCAAAGGCGGTGTGTAAGTTAAGTAGCGATTACGATACTTTAGACCTTACCAATCTGCCCGACGATTACTTACCCCGCACCAACTATATCCCAGCTTGTAATGAGACTGAGTATTTACGCCGAACCCCCAAGGTGCCTTGGTTGGAAGCGGGTGAGAGCGAACCTAAACCCGTCACGGATTATTATCGTTTAACTTCCCGAACCATGATTGGCCCTTCTTCTGAGAGAACCTTAATCAGTGCAATCATTCAAAAGCAAGTAGCGCATATAGATTTGGGTTTTTCCATCCTTTTTAAACAATCAGATCATCTCCCTTTGATGGCT
>JBLGCB010000559.1:0-3832 GCA_047617105.1 Phenylobacterium sp.
CCTGAGGACCGCCATGAACCAAAAAGGCCACCGGGTATTTTTTGCCCGCTTCAAAGTTAACTGGTTTGACGGTGTAGCCATATACCGTTTCGTCATTCCAGCCCTTGAAACTGAACTGTTCAAACTGACCAAAATCAAGCTTGGCCAATTTATCTTTATTAACATCGGTGACTTGTCTTAAACCAGAACCATCACGACCCACCACATATAAGTCTTTAGGGTGGTCCATCGCTTCGCGGGTGAAATAAAGATCATCACCCACTACCTGTACATTGCCTGCATAACCGTGGCTGTAAATCTTTTTGATATCGCCGAAATTGGTGCTGATTTCAAAAATACTTTTTTGGCCTAAATCTCGTGCCAGCGCAATGATGGTGCGGTTATCTTTACCAAAGCTTAAACTGCTCGCTGAGCGATCCCATAACGGTGAAACTTCTTTTAATGCCCCGGTTTTTAAGTCTTTTAGCATCAGGGTAAATTGGTCCGCCTCAAAACCCGGCACTTTCATCGCCAGATAAGCCATAAAGCGGCCATCTTTGGAAAAGGTCGGCTTAGCATCCCAGGCTTTGTTGTTCTCTGTCAGGTTTTCAAGTGGGCCACCTTCGGCCAGCACTTTAAATAAGTCATAGTTGGTTTGCCACGCATGGTCGCTGGCGGGCGCTTTGGCCGAAAACACCACATGTTGCGCATCCGCGGTAAAGCTCACTTCGGCCATATCATCCGGCGCATCGGTGCTCCAACCTGGCATCAGGTCAACCACCGGGGCATCAACCAATCCTTTATCATTGATTTGACCGACAAATAGATGGGTTTTGTAATAACTGCTCCAGCTATCCCAATGGCGTATCATCAGTTTGTTATAAACTTTACCACTGCCTTTTTTGTCGTGCTGCGCCAGTTGGTGTTTGCGGGTGCATTTGAAGTTACCGCAACTGGGCAATACTGCAACTGCTAACACCAGTTTTTTATCATCAGGAGACAATTTAAAATCAGTCACATCTAACGGCAAGTCAGTCACCTGTTGCGCTTCACCACCAGATAATTTCAACCGCCACACCTGCCTAGAACCACTACGCTTGGTGATAAAATACAAAGCATCACCCGTACTACTCCACTGCACCGACGATTCGCCGGTTTTATGGCTGGTTAATTGTTTTGGCGCCGCATTGGCAGCGGTCAACGACAACAAATATAAGTCGTTGGCTGTGGTCTTGCCATTTGTTTTGGTCTTTACACCATAAACCAGGCTAGAGCCATCAGGAGACACTTTGGCATTGTGCAATTTATTGAGGTTATTGAGGCTTTCAACATTCAGAGGTGCGCTGTAAGCATTGGCCGATAGCAACAATGACAATACGCTGATTTTAAGGGAGGTTAGCAGGCGTCGTTTTCGCATTATTATTCCTATAAATATTATTCTTATTATTGCAGGATGGCAAAATCACACCCTGCAATTCATACACTGCACCTTTTCGCTGTCGAAAAGGCGCAGAATTTAGGCCATTTCCTGGATTTTAACTTTCCAGATGGCTGGGCCTTGTTCATGCACGTTAGCGCCGCTGCTATCTACCGCCACGGTCACTGGCATATCTTCAACTTCAAACTCATAAATGGCTTCCATACCCAGTTCTTCAAAAGCCACAACCCGGGCTTTTTTCACCGCTTTAGACACCAAATACGCAGCGCCACCAACGGCCATCAAATAAATCGACTTTTTACGTTTGATGCTTTCAATGGTTTCCGCACCACGCTCTGATTTGCCAATCATGCCCAGCAAACCCGTTTCATCGAGCATCATATCGGTGAATTTATCCATTCTAGTGGCCGTTGTCGGACCCGCAGGCCCCACGGCTTCATCACCAATAGCATCCACCGGACCGACGTAATAAATAAAGCGGTTAGTGAAATCAACCCCTTCTGGCAAACCTTCACCCGATTTTAATAACTCTTGAATCCGTTTATGGGCAGCATCACGACCGGTAAGGATTTTGCCCGACAACAACACAGTTTCACCCATTTTCCAATCTTGAATATCGTCTTTGGTCAAACCATCAACATTCACTCGGCGCACATTATCACCCAGTTCCCAAGTCACTTGTGGCCAGTCTTCGAGTTTTGGTGGGACCAAATTGGCAGGTCCTGAACCATCTAGAGTGAAGTGAGCATGACGGGTCGCGGCACAGTTGGGGATCATCACCACTGGTTTTGACGCAGCATGAGTGGGCATTGACATGATTTTGACATCAACAACGGTGGTTAAACCGCCAAGCCCTTGAGCACCAATGCCCAAATCGTTAACCCGTTGATAAATTTCTAACCGTAATTCTTCTTCGGCGTTTTGTGGGCCACGGTCAATCAAATCCTGAATATCAACCGGCTCCATCAAGGATTCTTTGGCCAATACACCCGCTTTTTCGGCCGTACCACCAACCCCTATACCGAGCATTCCTGGTGGACACCACCCTGCCCCCATGGTTGGCAAGGTTTTTACCACCCAATCAGCAATCGAGTCTGACGGGTTTAACATCGCCATTTTGGTTTTGTTTTCAGAACCGCCGCCTTTAGCTGCGATCATTATTTCAAGTTTATCACCCGCCACAAGGTCGATATGTACCACCGCTGGGGTATTGTCTTTGGTATTTTTTCTTGCGCCAGTGGGGTCGGCGACAATAGAGGCTCTTAATGGATTATCTGGATTGGCATAAGCGCGACGGGTGCCTTCGTCAACCATCTGTTGCACGGTCAAATTGGTTTTATCCCATTTGACATCCATACCGATTTTAACAAAACAGGTCACGATACCGGTATCCTGACAAATCGGACGATGGCCTTCGGCAGACATACGCGAGTTGATCATGATTTGGGCGATGGCATCTTTGGCCGCCTTGTTTTGCTCTTTATGGTAAGCTTTTTCTAATGCCTGAATAAAATCCAGAGGATGATAGTAGGAGATATATTGTAATGCATCTTCGACACTGTCGATTAAGTCTTGTTGGCATATTACCGTCATGATGAAACCTTCTCATGTTAAATATGGAATTTGTGCGCTTTGGTAAATAGTCAGAATATGATACTCTCCCACCCGTGTTGCTACCAGTCATAACTCGTCATAAACCATTAAATTTTATCGTTTAAAATGCCAGAAAAACTCATTGTAAAAAAAATAGCGCATTGTCGCTTAAATTCCACTCAGTTATTCAGTTTCTTTGCCGCGCGGCCTTGGGCCATGCTGCTCGATTCTGCCAATGGTGATCACATCGATAGCCGATTTGATATCATGGTGGCCGAGCCAAAAGTCAAAATTATCACTTGGCAAAAAGAAACCCAAATAACCGTGAACAATCATTCGCATTTGTCTGTGGATGATCCACTGAGCATCATTCAACAACAAATCGCCGCACAACTTCACATCACCGATAATCAAAGCGCTAACCGCTATCTGCCTTTTATTGGCGGTGCTGTGGGTTATTTTGGTTATGACTTGGGTGGCAATTTTGAAGCTTTGCCGCACAGTGCCATTGATGATATCAATATCCCGGATATGGCGGTGGGCATTTATGATTGGGCCATCATTAAAGACAATCATGATCAGAGTGTGTGGTTTGTCTCACAAGGCCCTTCACTTGATGCGGTTGCGCCGGGGTTTTGCGACCTCATTGAAGCAAAAGTTATGGGTGACGCTCGTCAATGCGAATCAGCCTTCGCTATTACCAAAGACTGGCAGGCCAATATGAATTTTGCCAGTTACAGCAGCAAGTTCGACAAAATACAGCAATACCTACTGAGCGGCGACTGTTATCAGGTGAACCTGGCGCAACGCTTAACCGCCCAA
>JBLGCB010000560.1:0-3821 GCA_047617105.1 Phenylobacterium sp.
CGATAATTTGGCGCTGGTGTTTGGTGAGTTGCAGTTAAGCTATCGACAACTGAATCAAAAAGCCAATCAGTTAGCGGTCAGAATTAAAGACTGTGATAAAGAGAGCGCACCGTTAATTGCCTTGTACTTTGACCGTAGTGTCGAAATGGTGATTGCCATTTTGGCAGTATTAAAAGCCGGTGCTGCCTATGTGCCGATCTCACCAGATTACCCGCAAGCACGCTGTGGTTATATCCTCAAAGACAGTGCCGCAACCTTGATATTGACTCAAAACCAGCATGGCACTAGGTTAGATCAATGGCAGCGCGAGTTAAACAATCAAGCTAAGGTGTTAGCGGTAGACGCTCAACAGTTAGTTGGCATTGATAACCTGTCCAACTCTTATAACACCGCAGTCTCACAGGATTTGGCTTATGTGATTTATACCTCAGGCACCACAGGCCAACCAAAAGGGGTGATGATTGAACATCACTCGGTGGTCAATTTGGTCAGCCATCAACAACGGGTGCTAGATTTTGCTGAAGATGAAGTGGTGCTGTGGTTGGCGTCGTATATTTTTGATGCTTCAGTGGAATCATTATTTACCACATTAACCCGTGGCGCGACGCTGATATTACACAGCGATGAAGACATCAAAGCAGTCAAACCGATTCAGGCCAGTATTATTGCCGATAAAGTCAGTCATATTGATGCCACACCGGGTTATTTGGCGGTGTTAGGGCAGGGCTTAGATAAACAAAATGTCAGACGCGTTTTGGCGGGCGGTGAGGCGATAACGGCGGACGTTCGAGCGTTATGGGGCGAGTTGCTTGTTAATGTTTACGGTCCTACCGAGACCACGGTGACTTGTGTGATGAACAAAGATTACTTTCGAAAAAAGAGTCACCTTAACACGTCTTTATCTTGTATCGGCAAAGGCATTGATAATAGTCGTGTTTATGTGTTGTCTGCTCGACAACAACTGTTGCCTATTGGCGCACCGGGTGAGTTGGCGATTGGTGGGGCTGTTTTGGCTCGGGGCTATCTGAATCAGCCGCAATTGACTGAGCAGCAGTTTATCGCCAATCCTTTTACGCAAGACAAGGGCCGTTTATATCGAACCGGTGATCGGGTGCGTTATTTGGCTGATGGCAAGCTTGAGTTTTTGGGTCGTATTGATGCGCAAGTAAAAATACGTGGCCATCGAATTGAGTTGGGCGAGGTCGAAGCGGCTTTGGCACAATTCGCTGCCATTAACCAAGCGGTGGTGATTGATATCAGCGGTGGTGATGGCGCGAATAAAAGTTTGGCCGCTTATTTGGTGGCCGAAGTCGGCGAGGTAATCAACAAAGCGACGCTACGTTCGCATCTTTTGACTAAACTACCCGACTATATGGTGCCTGCCAGCTTTACCCTGATAGACGAGATACCCTTAACCCTTAATGGCAAACTCAACCGCTGTGCATTGCCAGCGCCTGAGTTGGTGAGCATTGAACATTATGTCGCGCCACGCAATACCTTGGAGCAAAAATTGTGTGCCATCTTTGCTCAGGTGTTAGGGCTTGAACAGGTGGGTATTGAAGATAACTTCTTTGATATTGGTGGTAACTCATTGTTAGTGCTTAAAGTAATTGAGCAAATTAACCAGCAACTTAATTTATGTTATGCCATCAAGCGCTTTTACGCTGCGCCGACCATTCGCCAGTTAGTGACTGATCCCACTGCCGTTAAACCGCTGATATTGTCACAAGAGGCGATATTGGATGAGGATATTGTGCCCAATGGTTCGGCGCTTTCAGCAGATGCTGAAAATCACATACTGTTAACGGGTGCGACTGGTTTTGTTGGTCGTTATTTGTTGGCTGAACTGTTGGCAAATAGTGCCAAAGACATCAAAGTGTTCTGTTTAGTGAGGACAAAAAGCGCGGATGAAGGGTTATTACGAATAAAAACCCAGATGAAAGCTTATGGCATCTGGCAGGATGATTTTGAGTCGCGGATAGAAATCGTGCAGGGAGATTTAGCGGGCGATCGGCTTGGCATAGACCATCAACAATATGAGAATTTAAGTTCGCATATTGCTCATGTTTACCATTGTGCCACCTATATGGATCACATCGCCAACTATGAGCAAATGAAGGGGGTTAATGTTGATGGCGTGGCGCAGGTATTGAGATTTGTCAGCCATAAACGCCAAAAGAAGCTGGAATATTTGTCGACCACCGGGGTTTATAATACGGTGCCAGGTCATAAGCGCAATGAACAAAGCTCGATTGATAATGAAGAGCACCTGCGTATGAATGGTTACATATCGACGAAATGGGTGGGTGAAAAGCTAATACTGCTGGCCAATGAACGGGGATTTGACGCCAATATCCATCGCTTAGGCTTGGTTACTGGTGAGCAGAGCAGTGGCAAAAACGACCCCAGCCAGTGGTTTAATAAACTGATCATTAGCTGCATAAACATGGGTTGTTGTTTTAGTGAGGAGCTAATGACCATATCACTGACGCCAGTCGACTTTGTGGCCAAAGCGATTCACCGTTTAGCGACTGCACCCACCAGAGTACATTATGTGCATTTGTCCCATCCTGATGAGCTACAGTTTATCGATTTGGTGAAGTGTTATAACGACCATACTGATAAACCCCTTGAACTGGTCAGCCTTGCTGAGTTTCTGGTGCGGTTACAACAGTGCGTGAAGCAGGGCATAGCGGTACCCATTGAGTATCAGTTCAACAGTCAAATTCAAATGAGTGATGAAGAATTGCAAGAGATGCTGGCAGGATTGGCCGAGAAGCGAATCGATCCATTTGAATTGGGTAATGAATATACCCTCAAACATTTGCGACAGTTGGATATGGATTACCCGGTGGTTGATGCTGCTTGGATGCTTAAGTACTTTGGGGTTAATGGGGGGTAAGATGATTTGTCATCTTTAAACAAAAAAGCCACCGCGAGGTGGCTTTTTAAAATATTTGTTTTTGTATCAGCAGCATCAATGAGAAACTAAAGAGTAATACATTTTTGCCTGTCGCTAAGGTCGAGTGATACGCCCCCCCTAAGCCTGTGTATCAATAGTATGAAAAAACAAGTTCAAAGTCAAACAATAAAAATTCACGGCTATTTATGATCATAATAGTGTATTATTTTTTCAAAAGTATCTCCTGCCCCTAAATCTTTTCCAAAACGTAAAATAAAATTTCTCAATTCATCGACAGTTGCTCCTATTTCTTTGAGTTCATCTTTTAATTTATTGTTTGAACTAAGAATTTTCATTTTTTCTTGACTCAGTTTTTCCAAGTTTCGGTTGAGCAGCTCATTTTGGTAGACAATCCCATGAGTGTATTGCTGAGCAAGTGCTGATTTCAGGGCGTTTTTGTCAGGCGCTGCAATACTGTAAAGTTGATATTTATGCTCGACCTTTCCATTTTTATTTCTCGGTGGAAAGATCCGATTGACAGAGACTGTTTGGATCATCCCCAAAAGAGCATAAGACTGTGCCTCACTATATCTTGAAGCCAGTTTGGAGAAAGAAGCTTTGCTTAGTGGGACGTTTTTAGGATCGTGTCCGATAGTAGTTTTTGTTGATAAAGGTATCACTTGAACTTGTCTATTTTGAACTGCCAGCAAGATACATGGTCGCCTTTTATGCAATTCACCAGGAAGGAGCGCTTCCGTGTATTTTTGATTTCTCTTCATCGAACCATCAATAGAAAATACATCTGAATAAAATCCAAAATCAACTTCCACTATATGAAATTTTGGCACCAATCAAACTGGGTAACAAGTGGCTTCGTTCTTTGCGACTACCACAGAGCCACAGAGAGCGCAGAGGCAAC
>JBLGCB010000561.1:0-3807 GCA_047617105.1 Phenylobacterium sp.
GTGGCGGCAAATATGCCAATAAAGAAAAAATACCAGTAATCAGCAATGAGTTCATCAATGTTGCTTAGGTTAGAGTTCCACAGCAATATTCCGGTCAAAATGATGACAGCCAGCACATAAAAGCTGGCTCTGATAAGTGAATTGCCAAGTTTGGTCATGGTTGTCCTGTCACCTCTGCTGTTCCTTGTTATTAACTGTTCCGTTCACTCTCTCGCTCATTTTGATTTTGAGCAACGATAGCTGAATCTTTTTTGGCGTAAAAATCGATACGGAAACTGCTATCATCTTCCAGAAACTCGACTTTATGCCAGTATTGTGGCGATGAAATTGCTACTTCATTGGTGTCTATGACGAGCTCTTTTTCGACCTCTCCACGGCGGTTGACGAACCCGTAAAATTTTAGCTGGCCAGATAAAACGCAGATTTTACCATAAACCCCGGCTTTAGTGTTGTGCAAGTGTAAAAATATTTTAGGCACATTTTCTGAGGTATATACAGGCGTGGATTTGTAATTAACATAGTCCTGAGGTATTTGAGACATGGAACACACTTATAAGCGGCATAACAAGATTTAAGATTAGCTCAACTGCCCTTTGTTTACCAGCTTGTTTTGCCCAGTTGGGCTAAAAATGCCTGACGATAATTTGCCCCTATTGGCAATTCAATATCATTGATGATCACATCATGTTTGGTGACTGTTCAGCGTGCTTAGATTTCGCTTCAGAACAAGGCCTTACTTCACGAAAACAGTCGCACGGAAAATAGGCGCATATAATTATATGTAACTGTTTGAGTACGAAAATAACGCCGTTATGTTGCGAAAGATGAGTGTGCTGGATAGTTAACTAAACATATCGGAGATATCATCTTCTATATCGTCGTATTCGTCCTGATCGATATGCAAACATTCGAGGGCACTTGCGCCAACATGTGGCCAGTCTGCTGTTTCTTTAAAACGGCGAACTTTGCTGACAATATTCTCGGCTGTTTTTAAAGTGGCGTAAAGCAACCGTGCTTCTTCGTCATGTTCAAGGTCGAGAAACTTTTGATCGTGGTGATTGAGGGTAATACGGCAAATGTCTTTGGGTAAACCCCAAGCATTGGCGATGTAGTAACCCATCACGGCATGGTTGGTGCCATATTTTTTACTTTCAATTTTGGTTTCCGAGATATGTTCATTGTTCTCGATATACATCAATACCTTTTTATAGTCAGGGTATTTGATGGCAAACGCCGGGATCGCACAGTTTTGAAACAGTCCAACAGTATAGACTTTTTCTTGAGGCACCTTGTTTTTGATGCGGTTGCCGATAAACACCATAGTATCGGCGATATCGGTGGTGTTATCCCAAAAACGTTCCAGTGAAATGCAAGACTCCTGAGTATAAGCGCTGCGTAATACCACGCCGACCACCAGGGCGCGGATAATCTCCATTCCCAGTAACATCACTGCTTGTTTGATTTCGCTAATGGTGCGGCTCATACCGTAAAAGGGTGAGTTAATGGTTTTAAGTACGATGGATGAAATGCCGATGTCGGTGGCCACGAGATCGGCCAGAGCCATCATGTTCGGCTCATCGGCTTGTAATATTTCTTCTATCTTAGTTAAAATTTCGGGTTTACTGGGGATATGGAAACCTGCGAAGACATTATCCACAAGTTCAAGTTCATCTGGGGAAATCATAGACCGATAATCAATACGTTTATATAAATGACAACAAGTGGTATTATTCTCCCACACCGACTATTAATTGCAACCGCAAGTTTACGAAATATAGTGAACAAATGACGCAAAGACAAGAAGAGGGGTGGTGATGCAAACTAATCACGGCGTAAATCGGCCATGGCTAACCTAAAAGCTTAAGATGATTTAACGAATGCCCTAAATTAATACATCAAGAAGCGGGCGATGGTTTTGCTATATTCTGAGTAGGCCGAAATATCGTTATGTTTTGCCTCGGCGATGATGACCTTGGTGATATCGCTTTGCGGGTGACGGGTAAAATGGCTGACCAGTTTTTCGCCGTGCTCTGGGGGGACTATTTGGTCAAATTCGGCGATAAGTACTAGGGTTTTGGCACTGATCTGTTCGGTTAAGCGCCAGGATTCGTATTTGTCGGTTAGCAGCCATGATACAGGTAAAAGTGGGTATTTTTGCTGCGCGACATTCGCAATGCTGTCATAAGGGGTGACTAGCACCAGATGGCTAATGGGCCTGTTGGCCGCAACATAAGTGGCGACGCCAGTGCCAAGACTTCGGCCTATGGCGCTGATGGTGCTGTTAGCTGATTTGTGATTGGCTTTGATTTGGTCGTAAATGGCTAATGCGTCACTGAAAAGCCCTGCTTCGGTTGGTTTGCCCGTACTCCTACCATAACCGCGATAATTGACTAAATAGACGCTATAGTCGGCAAATTTGCGCTTAAATAACCTAACGTTACGATCTATCTCTTCGCCATTACCGCCGTAATAGAGTATTGCCTTTGCCTGACCGGGATTGATTACCCAACCCCTGAGAGTGACTTCTTCATTGTTAAACTCGAGTGTTTGTTCGTCGATATTTTCGACTGGCTCGGTAGGAAAGTACAACAGCGAGCTCTGCATCAGATACATGAATACGACCACGGCAAAATAACTGGCGATAGCGAGTTTTAGGATGGCTACCATGTTGCTTTTGAGTGTAGTTGGTTTTATTGGGCTAGTTCCATGGGGCTTAGTTTTATGAGGTCTAGTCTAGCAGGGAATCATGCTGCTTGCTTCACTGTTGCAGGGGCACTAATTCATATTAGATGTTATTTTCATATAAATCAGCAACAGGGAAACAAAGGTCATAATCGTTCCATTGTAAGTCACCATTATCTAATTCATATTGCAGAAATTTTTCAGGCTTTAAGTATTTTCTAATCAGAGGATTATGAGAGTTGGATAAAAAAGTAGAAAAATCAATGGTTTGTTTGACGCCATCGTTAAAAGAGAGTTCGAGTTTATGGTCACAGAGGTAATTGATTTTGTTGATTCGGATAACGTTTGCATTATTAATCATTTAATTTTCCTCATCACTTTTTCACAATTAACTTGCTTGTGCATGACAAAATAGTCTGTCCACTTCTGAACTATTTGTTTGGCATATTCATGAGCAAAGGCAGTGAAATCATTGAGTTCTTTTGATGGCAATGGTTTGCGGCCTTTTACTGTTTTGATGTTTATTTCAAATACTTCGCCATCTTTAATGATAAATTCGGCTTTTGATTCTTGTCCTTGATATTTTCCGTGAACATGTATTGGTTCGTGTTCATTACTATAGAAGAGAATGACAATACCAAGGTATTCGTAAATTTTTGGCATGTTGACGTTTCCCCACTATAACATGGTCATTTTGAATAGGAATAATAAAATGAAATAACTGTTGGTGTCCGGCGGCAGTAATGAATATTCTTTTAGATAGTGAGCGCAAAGGGCCTAAATTGGTTGATGAACTTAATCATGCCAATGAAGGAGAAGTAGTATCCCCTACGCTCTGATTGTATTAATCTAAATTATGCTATAGCTGATCTAGGACGCATGGATGGTTGACCATCCAATGAATGGTAATATATCATGGTGGGTATACAAATGTAACGTTTATTTTTATATTAATCTATTTCGTATCTGAAATGGTTTTTTTGTGTCTGTATTGTGTGATTCTATTAGCGAATTTTGCATTGTGTTAGGCTATGGTTAAATTGGTCGCTTAGACATGAGGCTGTAGGATCTGATATTGCCAATTGGTTTAATTATTAGTTTGAGGTGATGTTGTTATACGTCTTA
>JBLGCB010000562.1:0-3793 GCA_047617105.1 Phenylobacterium sp.
GCGGGCACTGGGAAAACTGTAACCGGCGAGGTTATAAAACATCGCCTCGCCACCAGAGCTAATGCCCCGTTGCAGACCATCGTCGGTAACAAATATTTTGGTGTCTCTTTTGCTCGAACCATAAACCGCCGCGATACGCTGATTGTCGATATTGGCCGGTTCGGCACCAAAGAGCTCGATGTAATGAGGATAAGACATTTCTAACAGCTCAAGATAGAGCTTCACCTGATCAGTCGGGCGATCACTTTTTAGGGCAAAATGTTTGCTCACCCACCAGTTAAACCCTGGCGAGTTGGTGATTTTACCATCACTGTAAGTGTAAGGAATTTGTTTGCCGACATTAACAATATCAATGTGTTTTAGGGTCGATACCCGGCCCGTGGCGACGATATCAACGTTTAATTCTGATGGCGTGGGAATGATGCTGGACACAGTTGCATTGTCGCTTTGAGCAAGTTGAGAATTAGTTTCAATAGCAGGCGATTGTGCCTGTTGTGATTGCTGACAAGCACTGAGCGCACAGCACAGAGAAATGGCCAAAGCCAGAGGAGTTTTATTCATAAGATCACCAATTAATGTTATTTTACTATTGTGCACAATATACAAATATGCCATGCTTGTACAGTGTTTTTAACCAATCGAAGGAAAAACAGGTGCCAAACGAACAGGTTTTACCCAACAAGATGGATGGCGACAACCATCATCAACCCGCCCGTCGCCGCAGTGGTATTTTTAGTTTCAGCGCCAATTTCTACGTTGCCAACTGCATGGAAATTCTCGAAAGAATCGCTTGGTATGGCAGCTTTGGCATCTTATCACTTTACCTCACCGCACCAGCCGATTTAGGCGGCTTAGGCGCAACAGAACAACAGCGCGGCACTTTAACCGCTGTGGTCATGACCTTAATTTATTTACTGCCGGTGATCACGGGTGCACTCGGCGATCGCTATGGCTATCGGCGTATGTTGATGATTGCATTTGCGCTGATGACCCCCTCGTATTACATGCTCGGTCAGGTTGATAATTACACCACATTTTTTCTCACCTATATGGTGCTCGCCGTTGGCGGAGCCATTTTCAAACCACTGATCGTCGGCACGGTTGGACGTACCACCACTGACGAAAACCGCACGCTGGGTTTTGGTTTATTTTATACTATGGTCAACATCGGCGGGTTTCTCGGACCGCTTACGGTCGCTTTTCTTCGTGAAATCAGCTGGGACCTCGCCTTTACCCTCGCCGCAGTGACCATTGCGATTAACTTTATTCCGGTGATATTTTTCTATAAAGACCCGGCCAAAGATTCTATCGCCGCCAACGCTAATAAAACCCTCAAAGATACCCTACTCGAAGTACAAACCGTACTCGGTAATGGCCGCCTTGCCTTAACCATCGTGCCTATTTTAATTTTAGTGCTGATCCCCGGTTCTAACTTATTAAGTTGGGAGCAAGTCGGCACCATCTGTATCGCTTGGCTGGCGCTCAATTTTGTCTGGAACAAGTTGGCATCAAAAGAAAGCCCCAAATGGTATGGTCAAAAAATTCAGCTCGGCAATGTGCCTTTTATCCTTTATTTACTGATTCTGGCGGGCTTTTGGGTGGTGTATTTGCAGATATTCTCGTCACTCAATCTGTTTATTCGTGACTACATTGATACTGGCGACCTTATCGCCTTTAGCCACAGCCTCAGCCCTGGACTTGCCGACTTTATGTCAGGTGCCAATATTGACAAGCTGGTGCCTGTTATCCAGTCGCTGGTCAACGACAACACAGGCACAGCAACGCCAGAAGCGGTGCAACAAGCTTACTTTAACCTGACCAATTACAGCGTGATGGTGCCGCAACAAGAGTTGGCACAAGTGATGAACCTGACCACCACCACACTGGACCCTGCCCAGGCCACCGTGATTGCCAGACAGTGGGTCGCCGACCACCAGCAAATCAAACCCGAGATAGTGACTTCAATCAACTTTGGTTCTATCGTTATTTTACAATTGTTTGTCAGCAAGTTTGCCGCACGTTTCAAAACCTTTCATATATTGGTGGCAGGCACGCTGATGCTGTCATTAAGCTACGTCATGCTCGGTGCCGCGCCATCGATGATGATTGCTGGTAGCACAGTGGCCATTAGTGTCTTGGTCTTCTCGATTGGTGAGATGCTCGCTTCACCAAAACCAATGGAATATATTGCCGCGGTGATGCCTCAGGACCAGTCTGCGATGTATCAGGGTTATCTTTACCTGTCATCTGCATTTGGCTTTTTGGTCGGTGGTTTGTTGTCTGGGGTGGGTTATGATTACTTTGCTAAAACCTTAAATCAGCCAGAATTGTTTTGGTATATGTTTGCCGCGATTGGGGTGCTGTCGGCGGTGGGTTTGCTGATGTATGATAAGTTTGTCGCGCATAAGTTGGAAGCGCAAGGTTAGTACAACAATTACCTTCAATAAGCTTTGCTACTGAGTATTCGAGCGCGGGGATAATTAATTTTATAAACGCATTCGCTTGTGAGGCCCATCACTTAATGATGGGCTTTTTCGTATCTGGAGGGAAGAACTTAACGAATAAGTGATTTAAACACAATTTTTGACAATTAAGTCCATAAAACCAAAGTTATTCATTTACATAACCGAATAAATGACTATTATTGACTGTATCTGTCAAATATAACGAATTAAACATGGAATTGTCATGCTGATTGAATTTACTGTCAAAAATTACCGCTCAATCAAAGACGAGCAGGTTTTTAGTCTTGCCAAAGCAAAAGGAGATGAATTGCAAAAGACCAACAGTTTCATCCCTACGGCCCCGGCAAGCGTGCCATTACTCCGCTCTGCGGTCATTTATGGTGCCAATGCGGCTGGCAAGTCAAACATCATAAATGCGATGATGGCCATGAAATCTATCATTCGCCACTCAGCCTCAGACGGACAGGCAGGGGATAAAATGCCAATCAAGCCATTTTTATTTGACGAGATTTCTTCAGATTCCCCTACCGAATTTGAAATGGTCTTTATTTACCAAGGTGTGCGATATCAATACGGCTTTTCAGTCACTAAATACCATGTCATTGAAGAATGGTTATTTGCATTTCCCAAGGGACGACCGCAAAATTGGTTTTCACGCATTAATAATCCAGAAACAGGCCAATCTTCTTATAAATTTGGCGATTCCTTATCAGGCCAAAAAACGGTGTGGAAAAACGCCACTCGAACCAATGCATTATTTTTGTCTACCGCAGTCCAACTCAACAGTGAGCAACTTCAACCAGTCTTCAACTGGTTTTATGACACGTTAAAACTATCGAGTGTCTTTGGTTGGGAACCGGGGTATACAGCTTCGCTTTGCGATGAACCATCGGATAAAAAAAGTATCCTTAATTTCTTGCAAGCGGCTGATATTGATATCCATGATATTCACATGAAAAAAGAAAAATTCGACCCCAAAACATTACCTAATGACATCCCGATTCAGCTCAAAGAAAAAATGGCAAGTCAATTAAAAGACGAAATTATCGTCGACATCAAAACGATTCACAAAACAACCAATGACAAGTTGGTTCCATTAGACATTGAGGAAGAGTCCGATGGCACACAAGCATTATTTGCTTTTGCAGGACCTGTGATTGATGTGCTTAAAAACGGTTATATTCTAATTATTGATGAGCTTCATAATCACTTTCATCCAAAGCTGGTGCAATATTTGGTGGGTTTGTTTCACAACGAAAAAACCAACCCACACAATGCACAGCTCATTTTTACCACCCATGAAACCTCTATCCTCAATCAAGACGTTT
>JBLGCB010000563.1:0-3777 GCA_047617105.1 Phenylobacterium sp.
TCACTCGCGCAGCCATTTCAGCCCTTAAACGTTTGAATTGCTCGCAATCTTCCCGATGAATCGCAATCCCTCGGCTTTTGGTGATATAACCATAAATCAGGTCACCCGCGACAGGCTGACAACATTTAGCCATATGCGACATCAAATTGCCTACTCCCTGAATCATCACCTGGCCTTTTTGTGATGAACGGGCTTTTTGTTTCAAACGCGGATCTATCTGTGGCTCAGGTTCTGGTTTATGTAGTGCTTGAATATAATTGACCACCTGATTGATGCGCACATCACCACCACCAATCGCTGCCAGCAAATCTTCCATATTATGCATATTAAATTTATTGATCGCCGGTTCTGCATCTTTAAGCTGCAAATTCAACTTGCTTAACTCGGCTTCAAGCTGTTCTTTGCCACTTTGATTATGCTTGTCTTTATCGAGCTGTTTAAACCAATGGTATACCTTGGCTCTGGCCCGAGGCGATTTAACAAAGCCAAGATTGGGGTTGAGCCAGTCACGGCTGGGGTTGGGTTGTTTGGCGGTGAGGATTTCGACTTTGTCACCGGTTTTTAACTGATAGGTAAAAGGCACGATGCGGCCAAAGACCTTGGCCCCAATACAACGGTGGCCGACCATAGAATGAATATAATAGGCAAAATCCAGTGGCGTGGCCCCCACCGGCAAATCAAAAATATCCCCTTTGGGCGTAAAGACATACACTCGGTCTTCAATCACCTGATGCTTAAGCTCTTCGGTCACGTCCACTCGATCAGCGACTTCTTCTTGCCACTGCAACAGCTTTCTTAGCCAGTTCATTTTTTCGTCGTAACCACTGGAACGACTCGGTAAGGCCCCGGCTTTATACTTCCAGTGCGCCGCAACCCCTAACTCGGCATCTTCATGCATTTGTTGGGTGCGAATTTGCACTTCGATGGTTTGCCCTTGTGGCCCAAGAATAACGGTGTGAATTGACTCGTAACCATTGCGTTTCGGGGTGGCAATATAATCTGAGAATTCACTGGCCAGATGTTCCCAGTTGGCGTGAATAATGCCCAATGCGCCATAACAATCTTCCATTTTTTGCGTGACCACCCTCACCGCACGGATATCATACAACTGATCAAAGTTGTAATTCTTGTTATCCATCTTTTTCCAGATGCTGTAAATATGCTTGGGTCGGCCATCCACCTGGGCAATAATATTCTCATTTTTGAGCTTATCTACCGCGCTGGCGACAAAATCCGCCATATATTTTTCACGTTCCAGCCGCTTGTTTTCCAGCTGTTTGGCAATCGTTTTGTAGGTATTAGGATGCAAGTAACGAAAGGCGAGATCTTCGAGCTCCCATTTTAACTGACCAATACCTAGGCGGTTGGCCAATGGGGCAAATACACTGGCGGTTTCTCTGGCCGCCAATACTCGGTCTTCTTCGCTGGCATTTTTGACTGAACGCAGATTGATCACCCGTTCAGCCAGCTTAATCACGATGGAACGCACATCGTCGACCATCGCCATCAACATGCGGCGAATATTGTCAACATGAATCTCTGAAGCTCGGTGTGCCGTACCACCTTGAATGGTGCTAATGGCGTCCATTTTATCGACGCCCTGAAGCAAAAACATCACATCTTTGCCGAACTGCTTTTCAATCAGTTCGTTTTTCACCAGTTGTTCATTAAAAATAGGAAATATCAACGCCGCACACATCGAATCCGGGTCCATATTCAACTCAACCATGATCTCAACCATGTCACAGCCGAATTTCAGCAACTCGGGAAAGTCAACCGTCGCCGTCTCACACCAATCGAGTACAGGACGCAACTGTTTGCTGTCTTGCACAGAGAGCTTTAACAGTTCAAACCATTGATTATCATCAAAATCCTCCGGGTCCTGGCCACCGGGTTGAGTATGGGACTGACGAATCGAAACCATAACGGGTGTTGTCCTTTTGTTCAGCGTTTATCTTTTCAACTTGACTTTACAAACAGTGCCATGACTTCAACATGTCGGGTCTGGGAGAACATATCCATCAAAGCAATTTTACTCAGGCGATAACCTGATTTAAGTAGTACAAAACTATCGCGCGCTAATGTCAATGGTTCACAAGAAACATAAACGATTTTGCTTGCTTTATAACCTTTTAATGTCGATATTACGCCGTCGGCCCCCGCTCGCGCCGGATCCAGCAAAATTTTATCAAAGGTTTTATAGCCAATGTCCAACGCTTTGTCTTGTGACAAATCTGCCTGATAAAAGCTGGCATTGGTTAAACCATTTAAACGCACATTATGGCTGGCCTGCTCAACCATCTTATCCACCCCTTCAATCCCCACCACATTGGCGCATTTGCTTGCCAGTGGCAAACTAAAGTTACCGATACCACAAAATAAATCCAGCACATTATCGTCAGGCTTAATATCAAGCCAGTCAATCGCTTGTGCCACCATCTGTTCATTAATACCTGCATTGATTTGAATAAAATCACCAATATTAAACTCAAGTTTGCAGTTAAATTGGGGCAATTGATAATACAAAGGCGGGATAACCGTTGCGGTCAAACAAGTAAACTGGCCTTTCTCGGCTTCACTCAATATTAAGTAACCGCTGGTTTGACCCAATTGCGCAATTTTAGCCACATCCTGTTTGGTCAATGGCTGGGTATGACGAATAATCACCACATTGGCATTATCAGCCTGGCAAACCTCCAAATGGGTCACTGCCCTGCCCGCTTTTAATCGAGGCAGCAGCTCAGCAAAGGCACTAAACAAGTCAGCAAATGCATCAACTACTACTGGGCACTGATCAATTGGCGTCAATTGCTTAGCGTTGCGCCGCCTAAACCCCACCGTAAATTCACCGGTTTTACGCTCGTACCACACGCCAATGCGCGCCGAACGACGGTAATGCCAAGATTTGGCCCTTAGGCTATCTTGCCAAGGCAGCGAATCTACATTCGCAAAGCGCCCAAATAAACGATTTACCGCTTCACGTTTGAGTTCTAATTGAGAATCTTCATTCACGTACTGCAACTGGCAGCCGCCACATTGATTAAAGTGCACACACTGGGGGGTAATGCGTTGTTCGCTGGGGGTGATGATTTTAGTGCATTGGGCTTTGATAAATTTGGCTTTATCTTCGACGATTTTGGCTTGCACCACCTCACCCGGTAAGGCGCCTTCAACAAAACAAATTTTGTCGTTGCTGTAACCAATGCCCTGGCCATCGTGGTTGAACTGCTCAATGGTCAGTTTTAACTGCCGTTGGCTGGTTTGCGTTTTTTTCTTTGCTTTAAAAAATTGTGCCATTATCGTTATCTAAGTAGTGCCCATCCAGATAACGGCGTAGCCGGGCACTAGGTAGAGCGGTACATGGATGTGCCGCCATTTCAACTTGTTGAAATGTAAGCGCAGTTTCACTTGCTTAAACGTAGCTTGCTCCAGAAATCTCACATGGATGTGAGTTTTTGGTGGTTCGACATTTCGACGATAACTAGTTAAGAGGTTTTTCACAAGATGACGGATAATAACCTCAATCTGGTGAGGTGTGTCAGTTTATTTACAAAAATATGCCCAAATGACCAGACAAAAAGTAAGTCAAATGCAAAATACACCGTATAATAAAAATAGTGAGAAAGTACAAAACAGTCAGGAGCCAAGGTTTATCATGAAAAAAAGGGATCTTAAAGAGTGGATAATCGTTTTTACCATTGTCCCCACTATCGTTAGCGGATTAACATTAGCCGCGTATTTTACCATCAATCGTTTCAGTGAACTAACCGACAGTTT
>JBLGCB010000564.1:0-3768 GCA_047617105.1 Phenylobacterium sp.
CGGTGAACACAATATGGACGGTTTCTATTACGCCCGACTGATTAAGGAACACGCATAATGAAAATCATCATTCTCGGTGCGGGTCAGGTCGGTGCCACATTGGCCGAAAACCTGGTGGGTGAACAAAATGAAATCACCCTAGTCGACAATAACCACGACCATTTAAATGAGTTGCAGGATAAGTTCGATTTACAGGTGGTTCATGGTCATGCCGCGCACCCCGAAACCTTGCTCAAAGCGGGTGCCGAGGATGCCGATATGGTGATTGCGGTCACCAGCTCCGATGAAGTGAATATCGTGGCGTGTCAGGTCACCTACAGTTTATTCAATACCCCGGTTAAAATTGCCCGTATTCGTGCCTCTGAATATTTACGCCATCGAGAAAAGTTGTTTCATCAGCATGATATGCCAGTGGATCACTTTATTGCCCCTGAGCAACTGGTGACTAAGTATATCCGTCGTTTGGTGGATTATCCTGGTGCATTGCAGGTGTTGGAATTTGCCGATGGCAGAGTCTCGCTGGTGGCGGTGAAAGCTTATTATGGCGGTTTGCTGGTGGGTCATGCTTTATCGACGCTCAAAGAACACATTCCAAACATAGAAACTCGGGTGGCGGCGATTTATCGTCAGGGTCGACCGATAAAACCACTGGGCACCACCATTATCGAAGCCGATGACGAAGTCTTTTTTGTTGCGGCGACCAAACATATTCGTGCGGTGATGAGTGAGTTACAGCGCCTGGAGCATTCTTATCGCCGCTTTATGATTGCTGGTGGTGGTAACATCGGTGCCGGGTTAGCCCAGTCATTAAGCCGTACCCATAGCCTTAAATTGATTGAAAGAGATCCGGTTCGGGCGGCACAGCTCTCTGAAACGTTGGATAATTGTTTGGTATTTTGTGGTGATGCGTCAGATCACGAATTGCTCTCTGAAGAACATATCGACCAGGTCGACGTATTTATCGCGGTAACCAATGATGACGAAGCGAACATCATGTCGGCGATGTTGGCCAAACGGATGGGGGCGAAAAAAACCATGGTATTGATTCAGCGTAGTGCTTACGTTGATTTGGTTCAGGGCGGCGAAATCGATATTGCCATTTCACCCCAGCAAGCCACCATATCGGCCTTGTTAACCCATGTTCGCCGTGGTGATATCGTTAATGTTTATTCACTCCGCAAAGGCGCAGCAGAAGCCATTGAAGCGGTGGCGCATGGTGATCAATCCACTTCAAAAGTGGTGGGTCGTTCAATCAAAGAAATCAAGTTGCCAGCAGGGGCCACCATCGGTGCCATTGTTCGTCGAGATGAAGTGATTATCGCGCACGACAATACCGTGATAGAAACCAATGACCATGTGATTATGTTTTTGATCAACAAACGCTTTATTACCGAGGTAGAGCGGTTGTTCCAAGTGAGTGCGATATTTATCTAGTAGTGATCAGGCGGATGGATGCAAATGATACGGATAACGACGATGAACCAGAGTTAGTGACGGCTTAATAGGCTTGGTTAGGAACAATAAAAAGCCCGCATTTGCGGGCTTTTTGCTATAGGGATGTAATGGCCCTACCCATTAAACCTTTGCTGCAAATAATCAAAAATAGCGCGAATACCAAAGGCTTCGCCGCCAAGCGGACGGCCGGGTAACTTGCGGTTATTCCATGCCATCACATCAAAATGGACCCAATCGGTGCCTTCGTTGACAAACTTCTGCAAGTACAACGCGGCGGTAATGGCACCACCGGTGGGCACTGCGGCACAGTTGCTCATATCGGCGATTTCGCTTCTCAGATGATCTTCATAAGGCTGATATAACGGCATCCGCCACACTGGGTCGTCGATAGGCAGACCCGCAGCGGTAATGCCATTGGCCACTTCGTCGCTGGTGGAGAAAAAGCCGGGTAACTCGGTGCCAAGTGCGACGCGCATCGCGCCGGTTAGGGTGGCAAAATCAATCAGCAGTTCAGGGTTATCGTTTTCTGCTTCGGCCAATGCATCGCATAATACCAAACGGCCTTCGGCATCGGTATTGTCGATTTCGACGGTTAACCCTTTACGGGTGGTGATCACATCGCCGGGTCTAAAAGCGTTGCTAGAGACTGCATTTTCAACCGCTGGGACCAATACTCGTAATCTGATGGGCAATTTATACGCCATGATAATATGGGCCAAACCCATCACATGGGCAGATCCGCCCATGTCTTTTTTCATATTACGCATCCCAGAGGCAGGTTTTAAATCCAGTCCGCCGCTGTCAAAACACACCCCTTTACCCACTAGCGTGACTTTAGGATGGCTTTCGTCACCCCAGAGCAAATCAATCAAACGGGGTTTATGCACACTGGCGCGGCCAACGGCATGAATGGTGGGATAATTCTGCTCAAGCAGCTCGTCACCGACAATTTGAGTGACCGTGCCACCAAACTGTTCAGCAAGGTCTTCCATCGCCTGACCCAGGTGTTGTGGCATCATATCGCCTGCCGGGGTGTTGATTAAATCACGGGCCAGTTTGATGCCGTTGGTGTGGCTTAATGCTCTAAAGACTAGCGCTTCATCATTGACGGCCAATACCGGTTGAGGTTTATCGTTCTTTTTATACAGATTAAAACGGTAGCTGCCTGCGGCCCAAGCAAAGGCGATGGCCTCACGGAATTGCTCATCGGCATGGAGCAGGTATTGCCCTTGGGGTAATTGATTGATTAAATCGCCGCAGCCAAAATAATGGCCCGGGTCTTTGGTGACGAAAAGTGCTTGTTGCAGTTCACCTTTGGCGTTGGGAATTAACGATAAACCCTGGCCATCGGCATTGGTTTGGTTGAGCCAGTTTTGCACTGCGGTGTCTTGGTCAGCCAGCCAACTTTTAAATTGGTCGCTGGGGAGAATATGCAGCGGGGTGCCTTTGTTGCCTGCGGTTAATATAGCGCTCATGTTAGCCCTTTTGTTGGAGATTGGTGTCATCAATAGACTTGTCATTCTAGAAGGGATGGCGACTGATCGCCAGCGAACATTTTAATTATGGAATGAGAATTTAATAAAAACCACCAATAAGCCCAATCGTTGTTGTTGTCATTGGCAATTAATCGGCGAATTGATTACCATAGCCTTATTCATTGCTAGTTCAATATCCTTAATATTGAGAGAATCTTCAACTATGTATATCACCAAAATCGAAGCGGAAAATTTTCGCGCGTTTAAAAGCCTCAAGGCCGAGTTTAAGCAAAAATTCACCATTTTGTGCGGTGGTAATGGCTCTGGTAAGTCTTCTATTTTGTATACTATTGCGCATGGTTTGGTGATGAGTGGGAATGAATCTGGATTGGCAGAAGATAGTTGGGTTCATTTGTTTTGCAAGGACAGAAAAGGCGAAAGCATGGAAATTGGTTTTGGGACTGGTAGTTTTGAATATAACTCTTACCGAAATTCCAAATGCAACATCTCTGTTGTTTATGCGGAACAGGGAAGTGATATAATTTATTCGTCAAGAAAGCTTTATAAAGATTTATCCCCTTTATTTATAGGGCCTAACAGAAATATCACCTATAGAAATATATTGGGTATGGAAAAAGAATACGACTGTGATACTAACAGAAAATTCTGTCTGGACAATGCGATGGCAAAGTTAAGTAATGATTATTCACCAGACATAAAACAATGCTTAGATTCAAGTAATAAGTGCAATCCCAATACTCATGCGGCTTTGCGTTCAGGTTCACTAAAAAACACCGCATGAGGTGTTCTATAATTTAAGGTTTTTCTGGGACGATGG
>JBLGCB010000565.1:0-3757 GCA_047617105.1 Phenylobacterium sp.
GGTGCGAATTGGTATTGGCATCGCCCAGGGGCTTGCGTTTGGCGCGAACCTGCCAATGATTGGCATCTCCACCTTACAAATGATGGCTCAGGGGGCTGTTAGATCTTATGATACCGAGCGTATTGTGGCGGCCATCGACGCCAGAATGGGTGAAATTTATACTGCCGAGTTTACCCGTGAGCCATGGGGAGAAACTCATATCGCCACTTTGGTGGGCGAAGAAAAAGTGATTAAACCAGATTTGGTGGAATATACTTTTGACACTGAAGAAACTTATGAACATTACGAAGTATTTGGCGTTGGCACTGGTTGGGGCACTTATGAACAGATACTGACAGAAAAAGTCGATGCACAGCGTTTGATTGAGTGTGATTTACCCCAAGCGCACGATATGTTATTGCTGGCGGAGTACGCATTGGCAAACAACTTGCAGGTCATGGCCGAAGATGCCCAACCGGTTTATGTCAGAGATACAGTAAGCTGGAAAAAACTGCCCGGAAAATAAGCGATGATCAAGGGCGTTTGGGTTGGGAAAATACGATAAATTGGTCTACACTGTTAGATCACAATGTTTTTTTGTTTAAATTAGGGTAGTTGTTTTGGCTGTAAACTTTAATTCCAATATTCCGGCGAATCAAACTGTCGCGACTGTTTTTAATCCTAAAGATCGGATTAAAGACGTCACGGCGGATAAAAAGCTGGCTGAAGATCAAAAGTTACAACCTAAGAAGCTGCCTGAGGGAGAGGTTAAAGCCGCCGACGAAGCCACGTTAGCGCGACTGGATGCTGAACGTCAGGCCGCAGCAGATGACAATTCCAGTAATGGAAATAGTAATAGCAACAGTAATAACGACAAGGGTCATGATGGTTTAGAGAAACCCGATCCTTATACCAAAAAAGCCCTAACCGCCTACCGTGACGTTGGATTAGCCGAAAAACGCAGTGAGATTCAGTCATTAGTAGGCGTAGATGTCTATATCTAAAATAACTATTCATCGTACTCATCTTTCGCACCATAACGGCGTTATTGCCGTACTCAAACAGTTACATATGACTTATATGCGCCTATTTTCCGTGCGACAATGCCTTGTTCTGAAGCGAAATCTAAGCACGCTGCATAGTTATTTCGTTACCATATTTATACAAAATAAGAACCCCTCATTTTGACCGACCTAAGCCAACAACCCCAGCAAGCCAAACCCCTGTTAAAACGACTGCTCAACTGGGCGGTGCGTTTTATGATCCGCTCGAAAAAACTCACCCAAGTGTGTTATAACACCGCTGAACTCGATGAAATGATTGGCGAGGACTTGTTGCCGTATCGGGTTGAGTTTGATGTGCCTGGCGGCCAGGCAGAGCTGACCGTGATGACCGCTGCGATAGGGTTAGGCAAAAATAACGACGAAGGTTTGCAAGCCGATTTATTGTGTAGTTTGCAAATCAGCAGTATGGGACAGCAGTTATATCGCGCCCATATTCAAACGGTGATTAAAGCCTTGCCGTATTACCACAAAGCCCAGCAAAGCATTCGCCTTAAAGACACCGATATACGCAAACTGACCCTGATCAATGACGAGTATCTGCTGATGCACAGCACCACCGGGCTGATTAAATCGCTGACACCGAATATTGTCCAAGGGTTGATATCTGCAACGGTTGGTTCTGCGGTTGGCATTATGTCGGCATTGACAACACCAGAGGTTAAGGGATATTTGGCGATGTTTACCGATGGCAATAAGCAGCGGGTGCTCGATTTTCACCGTGGTCAAGTAGAGCGCACGGTGAAGGAAATGGTCGATAACGGCGAGCTTGAATATCAGCTTAACCAATCAGATTTTGAAGAAAACCTCTTTGCTGATATGGGCCAAAAAATTGACGTTGAAGATCACCTGCTGGTTTTTCGTTTTTAGAGATGTAAATTTAAACAAGGCCCTTAACCGCTCGCAACACCGCATAAACCCCATTACTACGAGATGGGCTTAGATGTTTCAGCAAATCCAACTCGGCAAAATAGGCTTCAATATCAAACTGACGAATTTGCTCACTGGTAAGCTGATTAAATGCCGCTAAAATGATGATCACCAGCCCTTTGATGATGCGGGCATCACTGTCAAAAGCAAAATGATGGCGTTGCTCGCCTATTTGCTGGCTTGGTTGCTGGCTTAGTTGCTCATCGTCCTGCACTTCATCCCGCACTTCATCAAGGTGATGATGCAACCAAAGCTGGCTTTCACAGCCCTTGACCAGATAACGGTCGTCTTTATATTCTTCAGCTAACTCGGGTAATTGCTTACCCAACAACATCAGTTGGCGATATTTCATTTCCCAACCTTTGGCCTGGTCAAACAGGGCGATAATATCTGCCGATGAATAACTGATCTTTTCGGCGTAAATAGTAAAAATACTCATATTCTCGTCCTCCTATACCAAAAGCTCGATAACTTTGGTTAAACCCTTGATGACGGCGCTGACATCATTGTCGTCATTGTAAATTGAAAAGCTTAACCGAACGGTGCCTTTAACCCCTAAAGCGGCCATTAAGGGCATGGTGCAGTGGTGTCCGGCGCGCACCGCAATGCCTTGTTGATCTAACAAAGTGGCGATGTCTTGGTGATGCTCATCTTCAATGATAAATGACACAATGCCGACGTTATTGTCTCGTTGACACAATAAACGAATGACGGGTTGTGCTGCCATCCAGTCATACACTTGATGGAACAATCGCTGTTCGTGTTGCTGTAACATATGGCGATCAAATTGGTTTAAATAATCAATCGCTGCTTTAAGCCCTGCAACACCCGCGATATTGGGGGTGCCAGCTTCAAATTTAAACGGCAAATCGTTAAAGGTGGTGTGCTCAAAACTCACCTTGTTTATCATCTCTCCGCCACCTTGCCAGGGCGGTATGGCGTTTAACAGCGCTTCTTTGCCATAAAGCACTCCAATGCCAGTTGGGCCAAATACCTTGTGGCCTGAGAACACATAAAAATCACAATCCAGTTGTTGCACATCCAATTCAAAATGACTGATGGCCTGAGCACCGTCAACCAAGGTCACCGCGCCTGCGGCCTTGGCCATAGATACTAGGGTTTTAATTGGATTAATGGTGCCGATGGCATTAGACACATGGGTGAGGGCGACTAGCTTGGGTGACAACTGCAATAGCTGTTGATAATGCGCCATGTCTAGTTCAAAGCCAGCTAAGCGAACAGGTTTAATAATGGCCCCGGTTTTTTGCGCAATCAATTGCCAAGGCACAATATTGGCGTGATGCTCTAGTTCGCTCAGCACGATGATATCACCGGGTTGCAGATGTTGTGCGCCCCAACTGGCGGCCACCAAATTAATGGCTTCAGTGGTGCCTCTGGTCCAGATGATTTCATGACTGTGTCGGGCATTGATAAACTGACGCACGGTTTCTCTGCCTTGCTCAAACCCTTGTGTGGCTTTATCGCTGAGGTAATGGGCGGCCCGATGCACGTTGGCATTGTTATGACGGTAATACTGGTTCACCGCATCAATCACCATGGTCGGTTTTTGGGTGGTGGCAGCGTTATCTAGATAAACCAGATCACAATGATTGGCCGCTTTGCCCGTAAGGATGGGAAAGTCGCCTTTTTGAGGTTTAGCTTGAGGTTTAGAGTTTGCTGTCATAGGTTGCGGCTTAATACAATCATCGGCTGGTGATAAAAAACGCGGGGATTGTAACACAGCAAGGTATTTACAAAAATTGTTTTTAGGGTATGTTTGTCGTCAA
>JBLGCB010000566.1:0-3736 GCA_047617105.1 Phenylobacterium sp.
CGACACTCTATTGGTGGCCATGGCTGTGCAGTTAATTGAACTGACCAGTGCTCAGCAACTAAATCCAAAATTCTTGGATGAAATAAACCAATGGGGCAAAACGCTGGTGAATGCTTTGAGCAAAGATGGAACTCAGGCCAGTGTCAAAGGCAGTGCTTGGCTGACCTATTTTAAAGCACAGTTAAAATCTCGTAATGACCGGGAGATCGGAGAAAAAACGTCTTTGGAGCCGAAGATTTTAGATTTGATTAATCTTCTCAACCGAATGGCACAAGACCTTAAGAATAAAACAAGCAAAAATCTGCTAGTGATGATTGATGATCTTGAAAAAGGCAGCTCTGATGCTGAAAAACTGATGCACCAACGATTATTTTCAGAATACAACAGTGTATTGACTCAACTTCATTTTAATATTATCTATACCTTGCCAGTTTACTTTAAAGCTATGCCTAACAGCAGAATTGATAAAGAATCGATTTTTTCGTTTTCAGCACAAAGAATGTATACCTCCCAAGACAAAAAATCTAACATACCCCCTTTGGATAAAAATTCGACTGGTTATCAATTCATGACAAAGTTTATTCTCCAGCGTTTACACAAAGACGTAGAGTTGTTTGAAGAGGGGGTTTTGGATGAGCTAATGCGTATTGGTGGCGGGTTATTTCGTGATACCGACGCAGCCATTGAAAATGCAGCCTATTTTGCGATTGAAAGAGATGCAGAAAAAGTCGCAATGCAAGATGCTGAAAAAGTGTTTAATCGTCTTAAAGCTAGCTACCAGCCGTTTATTCGAGGTAAGGCTATTACAGTACTGGGAGAAGTCGCTGACAGTGAAGGGGGTTGGGTGACCGATGTTGAGCCATTTTTACAGTCGCGTGCAGTGATTGAATATGAAAATGGTGATATTTGGCTCGATGTTCGTTATGTTTTAAAGGCTTATGTAAGATCTTTGTTTGATAAAATATAGCTTATTAATTCTTCTGTCTATTTATTTGATATCAATGGGTTAGAATAAAAAGGATATCATCATGCATATCAATACCCTTTTTCCGTTGGCGCAGAGCATCATAAACTAATACTGCATCAACACGATAGTGAAGGGCGATAAGCCAGTCATACCAAGAATCGCCCCCATTACCAGTGGGTAGCAATCCGTTAAAGCACTTCAAACAACCCCGCAGCCCCCATACCACCACCAACACACATGGTGATCACCACATATTTTGCCCCTCGGCGTTTTCCTTCAATTAATGCATGACCGACCATTCTGGCACCGCTCATACCATAAGGATGGCCAATAGAGATAGCACCGCCGCTGACGTTTAATTTCTCCATCGGAATTTTTAATGTGTCGGCACAGTAAAGGACTTGTACAGCAAACGCTTCGTTTAATTCAAACAAGCCAATATCATCAACGGTGAGGCCATGTTGTTTCAATAACTTAGGCACCGCAAAAACAGGTCCTATGCCCATTTCATTTGGCTCGCAACCTGCAACCGCGATGCCCATGTAACGACCCAATGGCTGTAAACCGCGTTGTTCGGCCAGCTTTTCTTCCATCAGTACAGAGGCTGATGCGCCATCTGAAAGTTGACTGGCATTACCGGCGGTAATACAACCGCCATCAATCACCGCCTTTAAACCTGCCAAGCTGTCGATGGTGGTCGCGCGAATGCCTTCATCAGCTGATAGGGTCACCTCATGATAAGACACTTCTTTGGTTTGTTTATCCATCACCGCTTTGGTGGTGGTGATTGGCACTATTTCAGCATGGTAAAAACCTGCCTCAGCAGCCGCTGCGGTGCGATTTTGACTTAACAGGCCATATTCATCTTGACGTTCGCGGCTGATACCATAGCGCTGTGCCACAATTTCAGCGGTTTGTAACATCGGCATATAAATGTCTGGATGTTTGGCGACCAGTTGTTCATCGACGGCCATATGGGTATTCATATGCTCATTTTGGACCAAAGAAATAGACTCTAGTCCGGCACCAATGGTGATATCCATGCCATCACAAATGATTTGTTTGGCCGCGGTGGCAATGGCCATTAAACCTGATGAACATTGGCGGTCGATTGACATGCCACTGACGCTCACAGGCAAACCGCCAGCAAGGGCGGCTTGGCGGCCAATGTTCATTGAGGTGGTGCCTTGTTGCACGGCACAACCCATAATCACATCTTCGACTTCGTTACCTTCAATACCTGCGCGAGCAACGGCGTGTTTTATCGCATGGCCACCTAAAGTCGGGGCTGTGGTGATGTTAAACGCACCGCGATAGCCTTTACCAATGGGGGTGCGAGCGGTGGATACAATGACTGCATTTCTCATTAGGATTTTTCCTCTATTTGTTATGATTTGGCCGTCAAATCGATGCCAAGTGAAGCAGCCGCTTTACCGACATATTTATTGGTTTGCATCCAACCTGCTTTTAATTCTTGGGCCTGACTTTCATCTTCAATGTCGCTCCATTGGGCGAGAATGTTTTCAGGGGTTTGTTGTTCAGGGCTGAGATAAATGCCGTCAGTTTCTTTGATCACCGCTCTGGCATAACCGCCTGCACCACAACCGAGGATTGAACGGTTTGGTGAGTTCTCGGCCACTAACGCCAATAATCCGGTGGTGACAGATTCGACGGTCATCAGTTCAAGCACCCGTTTATCGTCAATTAAATCTTCGGTCATGGCGGTGCGCGCGGTGGGCGATAAACAGTTGACCTTGATGCCGTATTTTTCACCTTCAATACACAGGGTGTTCATAAAACCCACCACCGCCATTTTCGCGGCACCATAATTAGCTTGACCAAAGTTGCCGTAAAGCCCTGACGAAGAGGTGGTCATGGCAATGCGGCCATACTTTTGTGCTCTCATAATGTCCCAAACTGCTTTGGTACAATTGACCGAGCCACTAAGGTGCACATCAACCACCAGTTGAAAATCTTCAATGGCCATATTGCCAAAGGATTTATCCCGTAAAATGCCGGCATTGTTAACTAAAATGTCAATACGACCCCATTTTTCCATGGTTTGTGCCACCATGGCTTGTACTTGTTCCATGTTGGCGACATTGGCACCATTGGCCATGGCTTCACCGCCAGCGGCTTCAATTTCTTTGACTACACTTAATGCGCCCTCAGACAAGGTGCCATCTTTGGCGGCTAAATCATTGACCACCACTTTGGCACCGCGTGCTGCCAATGCCAGCGCATGAGAGCGCCCTAAACCAGCGCCGGAACCTGTCACTATGGCCACTTGACCGTCATATTTTACTGACATATACATAAACCTCTGTGTTTTTTGAATGTGATAATTTTATTTCTGTTCAGCAATAATGGTCATTGTTAACCATTTTGCAGTAAGTGCGGGTTTCTCTTCACCTTCAATTTCGATGGTGACTGCCCAAGTATATAAAAATTGCCCCGGACGTTTTTCAATTACATCCTCAAGTTTCATGCGGCCACGGACTTTACTGTTTACTTTCACTGCTTGGAGAAAACGAATCTTTTCAAAACCGTAGTTTAAACCCATCACCGTATTTTCAAGGTTAATCGCCGCTTCATATGATACCGCTGACAATAACGATAACGATAAAAAACCATGGGCAATGGTACCGCCAAAAGCACTGGTTTTGGCTTTCTCTGGATCAACATGAATGTATTGTTGATCGTGGGTTGCCTGACCAAATTGATTGATTTGCTCTTGAGTGATGGTAAACCAGCTAGAGACACCAGTTT
>JBLGCB010000567.1:0-3727 GCA_047617105.1 Phenylobacterium sp.
ATGGGCATACATATCATGCTGAGTAAGCCCCATTTTTGTATCCATTAATACCCTGATATATGGGTGATTTGACCATCCCATTCAATGGCAATATTTTGATGTAAGGGGATGACCACCACATTGAGTTGTGCAACGGTGGTGACAATCACATTCTCCCCGCATTTGTCGGTGGTCAATAGGATTTGATTATCTTCTGACTCAATTGCGGTTGTCTTTAGGCTGAGCGTGCCCTGAATCATTTGGCTATTAGGCACCAGCGACAACATGATGTCGGTTGTGGTGTCTATGGCGGTATTATTAAACGGGTTGACGCTATCAGTGGCGATAATGTTTAGTTTTTTCTGGGTGGACAAATTTGAAATTCTAAGATTCATGAAAATACTCCTTTAGAGATTGCTTAACTCTTTTAAGCGATAAATCAATGGTAAAGAAGTAGGGTGGCTAATCCTATAACGGCTTATAACCGTTTATAACAACCCATTGCTTTCTATAAGGATAGGGCAGTGGTAAAGTTCATTTAGTCAACCACAGGGGCAATTGGGAGTCAGATATGCAATTAGCGGCATCACAACAGATAGACCTGAAAAAAGTCGCCAAAGTTGCGATTAAAATGTTTTTTAATATCTGCCAGCAGTGGGACTTAACTTCTGAGCAAATGCAGGTATTACTGGGTGAGCCCTCAACCTCATTATTTTATAAATACAAACGAGGTGATGTCAGCAGTCTGCCCAAAGATACGTTGGAAAGAATTTCCTACCTGTCAGGGGTTTATAAAGCACTGCATATTATTTTTGAAAATGAATGCCAGGCGAACAGCTGGATTAAACGCCCGTCTGCTGACTTTAACAGCAAGTCGGCGTTGAACATTATGCTCGGTGGTAATGTTGTCGATTTGGCTGGTATTAGAAAATACTTAGATAGCCAGGCAGTTGAATAGGTGCTGGAGGTTAGCCTTTGACGCCAGAACAGTTTGGTGATTAAAAGCCACTAAACTCAACGACTTTGTACAGCACAACCCCTTGCGTTACAGTGAAGCCCTAATCATATGACCAGTTTTTATTAGCGTATCAAAGGAAATCAGATGAGTCAGTTACAACGTATCGCGCAATTATGTGTATTCGGTGTCAGTTTAATCATAGTTCAACCAGCCAGTGCGAACAACGCCCAAGCGATTGCATCAACAGCTGAAGTCAAAGGTAAACTGTCGAACAATATACGCATTGACAGTAAGGTGTTAGATTACGCCCTGCAATATCGAGTTTATACCCCACCCAATCTTAATCGCAGCAACAATCAGAAATTGCCCACCATCTATCTGGCAGATGGTCAGTGGTACATCGATTCAGGCAACATGACGGATATTCTTGATGAAGAAATCACATCTGGACGAATTAAACCGGTGATAGCGGTATTTGTTGATAACCGTAATCCAGATAATTTGGATGAGAACCGTCGTAATGCACAGTTTTTTTGCAATCCAGATTACGTGTCTTTTTACCAACAAGAATTATTACCCACCATTGAAGCCAACTATCCGGCCAGCAACAACAGAGACGATCGGGTGATCCAGGGACTGTCGTTTGGCGGTTATAACGCCGCTTGTTTTGGTCTGATGGCGCACCAACAATTTGGCGGGATTTCAATGCAATCACCTGCAAACAGTAAAATGCTCAAGCAGATGCAGTCGCGTTATAGCGAAAGCGCGAAACTGCCGCTGAAAATGTTTATGAGTTTTGGTAATAAGGGTGACAACGAAGTACAGGGCAGAAAGTTTCGCGATGTGCTGCTTAAAAAAGGCTATGACTTACAATATAAAGAGGTCAATTTTGGCCATGAGTGGAAGAATTGGCGGCCATTGCTGGATGATAGTTTGAGGCGGTTTTTTGCGACTGGGTCGTAACACTGTGTTCGAATCGATTGTCGGTGAATTTAAATGATAGGTTAACCCTTTGTTGCCCATCCTGTTGAACTCCTATAGAATAAACCTACTCTTTTTGGGGCTAGTCGGGCGTTAAGCCAGACACAAATTTACTGGCCTGTGCTTGTGACATAAAACCCGCATTTAAAATTAGAATGAACAAAAAGTATTCCCCCCAGATTGTTACTCAAATACACAAAGCCGTAAAGGTGCCACATGAATAAGCCTGACGATAAAAAAACCAGCAAAACCATTAGAAGTCTACAAAACAAAGCTAAAAAACAGGATGTTAGAGCTTTGTTTCAGTTGGCTGGCTACTATAAAGAAGGCAAAAATGTTGATCAGGACTTACCAAAGGCCGATGATTATTTTACTCAGGTATTGGCATTGTTCCAATCCCAATCGCTACAAATATCAACAGCTAAACTGAGATCTTATCGCTGTTATGAGCAACTGGATATTAGGTTTTCCAACCGCTATCGAGATAAGACCAATTTAACTGTGATTGTTGGTGATAATGGTGCTGGTAAAACGACGATTTTGAGTGCATTGGTCAGTGGTTTGAGTTGGTTGGTCGGTAGAATAAGAAGTCATAGTGGTCAGGGAATTAAATTGGGCGAGCAGGATATCAATAATGCGCCATCGGCGGAATATGCCACTGTTATGGTTAATTTTGCGATTAAAGAAGATCTTAATTATGAAATGAGTCTTGCAAAGGCCAAAGTGGCGAGTAATGTATCAAAAAGCAATTCGTTTGCCGATATACAGCAGCTTGCTGATATTTATAAATTGGCCAATGCTAAAGATAGCCAATTCAACTTTCCCATTATGGCTTATTATCCGGTTGAACGTTCTATTGATGTTGGTTTGACCGATATCCGTCAGTTTAGTCAGTTCTCTGAGCAAAAATCGTGGGGTAAGTTTGAGGGTTATGAAGATGCGTTTAACTGTGCTGCCAATTTTAAATTGTTTTATGCTTGGTTTAAGCATTTTGAAGATATTGAGAATGAGAAAGATAATCCAGAGCACGTTTTGCTGGCTAAGCTTAATAAATTACAAATAGAGCGTGACACGCTTAATACGCTTACACAAGCAAAACAAGGTGAGATTCAGGGGCAGGGGGATGAATATATAACCTCTTTATTGGCGGATAAAAATCAGCAAATTGACACACTGGAAGCGCAATTGGCCGGGCTGGAACAATCGCAACGGGGCCAAACACTTAATTGGGTGAAAAAAGCGGTGACTGCGTTTATGCCAGCGTTTAAGTGCCTACGTATTCAAAGGTCACCTTACCCAGATATGTTGATAGACAAAGATGGTGTTACCCTCAGTGTTTTACAACTCTCACAAGGAGAAAGGTCATTATTGGCGCTGGTCGGAGATATCGCTAGACGTTTGGTGTTGCTAAACCCTTCAAGAGAAGATCCGTTGCAAGGTGATGGTGTTGTGTTGATTGATGAAATTGATTTACACTTGCACCCAAAGTGGCAGCAGAACGTTTTGCCCAACTTGTTAAATACCTTTCCTAATATTCAGTTTATTGTGACTACACACAGCCCTCAAGTATTAACAACAGTCCCCAATGAATGTATCCGTATGTTGACGTCGGATGGTGTAAAAATACCATCAATACAGACACTCGGGGAAGAAAGTCGAACAACCCTTGAAGATGTGATGCAGGTTGATTCGAGGCCAAAAGATCCAATGAGTGACACTTTGAAACGGTATCTTGAATCCGTTAATCGTGGTGATGTTGATTCGACTGATGTGTTGGTGATGCGTCAGTCTTTAGAGCAACACTATGGT
>JBLGCB010000568.1:0-3711 GCA_047617105.1 Phenylobacterium sp.
TTTCAACTTGTTAACCAAATTTGCTTGACGGCAATGGCACTGTGGTACCACCTGATCCCATCCCGAACTCAGAAGTGAAACGCAGTAGCGCCGATGGTAGTGTGGGAGATCCCATGTGAGAGTAGGACACCGTCAAGCGCCAAATAATGAATAACCCCGAATGCAAAAGCGCTCGGGGTTTTTTCGTTTTAACAATAAATTTTAAAGTTGAGCAGGCTTTTTCAGGGCTGCAATCGAAACCCATCCTTGGTGGGCTATCCTGTCGCCATCCTTGGCTCCACCTCAGAGGTACACAAGCTCTAAGTATTCGCTTGAGTACCTCTTCGCCCATCCAGAACTCAGAAGTGAAACGTGTTAGCGCCGATGGTAGTGTGGGAGATCCCATGTGAGAGTAGGACACCGCCAGGCACCCAATAAATAAAACAGCCCCGAACGCTACGCGTTCGGGGCTTTTTTATGTCTTGGCTGCTATGATTTTGCTGCGCAAAGGAAGGGCAAAAATAATGAGTTTGATTATCAAATCACTTTTTCTAACACATAATTTTCTAATGTCTGGCCCCTGACGTCGACCTGTTGAGGTTTGATTAAACTAAAACCGAGCTTTTCAAAAAATGGTTTTGCGGTTTTGCTGGCATGGGTCGTCAACTTGGTGATGTTTTGTTTTTTTGCGGTCTCAAGCAAATGGTTGAACAGCGCTTTGCCAATACCCTTGCCCTGATGTTGATGGTGGCAAAAGAAATGGTCGATATAACCTGTCGGCTGTATATCCGCATAAGCAACCACTTCACCGCCCAGCACCACCACAAAGGGGTTTATTTTTGCTATCCGAGGCAGCCAGTAATTTTCGTCATAACCATCCGGTGCCCATGCCTCGACTTGTGCCTGGGAATAATCGCGAATGTTAATGTTACGCACGGTGTGAAAGAAAATCTGCCATAGCGCTTGTTCTTCACCTGAGTTGAGTTTTCGAATGCTCAGCATGGCTTTACCTTTTTGTTGAGTAGAATAGTTGAGTGGAATAACGGCTTTGTAGTCTAACGCCATTGAATCTTGACCAACAACAAAAAGCAAACTATTGTGATGTAATCTAATAATCACTTAATGAAGAATAACGATGCCTGAAAAGCCTGACATGCCCGAAAACAGCCAAGCACCACGCTGGTTTATGATAACCGTGATACTCGCCGTTCTGTGGAATCTACTCGGTGTACTGGCTTTTGTCGGTCAGATGATGATGACGCCAGAAATGTTGGCAGAATTACCACAAGCCCAACAAGATTTGTATACTGCCACGCCGACGTGGGCCAATATGGCTTTTGGTTTGGCTGTATTTGGTGGCACTCTAGGTTGTCTGGCGTTGCTGATCAAAAAATCATGGGCGTTGCATCTATTGGTGATTTCGCTGGGGGCTGTTGGGGTGCAAATGTTTCACGCTTTCTTTATGAGTAACTCATTTGAGGTTTTTGGTCCTGGGGGTTTAATCATGCCGGTGATGGTGGTCACGGTGGCCATTGCGCTGATATGGTTGACCATTAAAGCAAAGCGCGAGCAGTGGATAGGCTAGACACGTTAAGCTTGCTGGTGTAGGGTGAGGTTCAGTTTTATCAGGCCCATTACCCCAGCAGGCTCACCGTTGAATAAAATCGCTATCTTTGTCGATGTCCAAAACATCTATTACACCACCCGCCAAGCTTATGGCCGTCAATTCAATTATCGTAAGTTATGGCAACGTATCAGTCAGCAAGGGGATATTACCCACGCCTACGCCTATGCCATTCACCGCGGCGACGATGGTCAACTCAAGTTTCAGGATGCGCTTAAACATATTGGTTTCACGGTTAAACTTAAACCTTTTATTCAACGCAGTGATGGTTCCGCCAAAGGTGATTGGGATGTGGGTATTACCATTGATGTGATGGAAATTGCCAAGGATGTCGATACCGTGGTATTGCTTTCAGGTGATGGAGATTTTGCACTGCTGCTCGATAGCATTCGCCAAAATCATAATGTCTGCGCAGAAGTTTATGGTGTACCAGCGCTTAGTGCTAAAGCGCTGATTGATTCGGCGTCTATCTATCATCCGATTGAAGATGACCTACTATTATAAAACTATTATTCCTCAACCTCTCCCATAGCGATTATTTCAGTTTCGGCTATCCCAGCGGCTATCCAGCTTTGTAGGGTCGGTAGCGACAATATGGCATCCATATAGGCTTGTTCTGTTGCGCCGACGGTAATACCATAACTATTGAAACGTAACACCACCGGGGCAAACATCGCATCGGCGATAGAAAACTGGCCCAGTAAGAAAGGTCCGTTGGCGGCGTATTTTGCTCGGCTGATCTGCCAAATCTGACAAACCCTATCAATATCAGCCTGTAACTCTGGAGTGATGCGGTTAAATACCATGTTCTTTTTGCAATTCATCGGCAGCACATTTCTGATCTCAAAAAAACCAGAATGCATTTCGTGACTGATTGCCCGAGCAAACGCACGATCATTAATATCCTCTGGCCAACAAGGTTTATCAGGATTGGCATCATTGATGTATTCACAAATCGCCAATGAATCCCATACCGTGGTATCGCCATTGTTCAAGGCTGGTACTTTACCCGTAGGCGAATGTTCGAGTAGTTTGTCTTTACTGCCAGGTGCGTATAGTGGAATTCTGACTTCTTCAAAAGAAATTTGCATTTGCTTGAGTAACAACCAAGGTCGTAATGACCATGATGAGTAGTTTTTGTTGCCGATGATCAGTTGGTTTTTCATATTTTCTTGCGCCTCTTATGTTGTTTCGAGCTCAAGCAACAGCATTGCATGATCGGATTGTTTGTTATTACCAATGGCCTGACTCATCAGGTGTTCATCTAGCACTTGGTAATCGCTGATTTGTGCCAAGCACGCGCTATTGTTACGGTTAAAGGCATTCGAGACAAAGATATAATCGAGCACATGACCTTCATTACCATAATAATGGGTCGGGGTGCGTTTACCACCGGTTTGATTAGGGTTGAGGTAATAACTGTCATACAGCCTAGCCTGATGGGCGGCGAGCTTTTCTTCTTCGCTCCAACGAGCCGGAGCATGTCCGCCAATATTAAATTGGCCATATTGATTCGATAACGACTGTACCGCCAGCGACGCATCAGTATCATTCATATCCCCCATCACGACTACCGGTGCATTGACATCCAAACTGATTTGTTCGACCACATCATAATATATCAGGGTTGCTTCAACACTGCGTTGTATCAGGGCGGCAACAGTGCCCAGTGACGAGCCTTGTGCCGCGGCAAAGGCTTTTTCTGTGGTGGTGGCTTGAAGGTTGTTTTGGATGTCTGCGGCGGATTGAGGCGGATTACCGCGCATCGATTTTAAATGCGCCACATAGACCGTGGTTAAACCCACTTCGGGCAAGTCAATGGTGGCTTTGATGGGCAAACGACTGAATTGAAACTGAGGTTGAATTTGCAAGTGAGTCAGCAAAGGCTCGGGCACATCAACGGTGTCTGCTTGGGTGATCGGATGGCGTGAGGCGATGGCCACTACCGGTGATTTATACACGTTCTGGGCATGATCAACCACGATGGGTAAATCAACCACTTTGAAATAGGGATAACCCATTGCAGCCACCAAATCTTGCAATGCATCAACACTGAAAACTTCTTGAAAACCAATAACATCAGCATCTGTGGCAGCAATTTGTTTGCT
>JBLGCB010000569.1:0-3671 GCA_047617105.1 Phenylobacterium sp.
CCGCCGACATACAGTTCACCAACGGTACCATAAGGCACCATTTGCCCTGCCGCGTTTAAGATATACGCCACATCGCTGGTTAACTTTTTACCGATAGGTGCCATTTTAGATAAAGGGTAACGAGTATGCGGTTGCTCAAAGGTATAAGTGGTCGAAAAAGTGGTGTTTTCGGTGGGGCCATAACCATTAATTAAGCTTAGCGCGGGCAATGCCTGTTGCACCCGGCTGATGGCGTCAGGGTCTAATACATCACCGCCAGCCAACAGGGTTTGTAAGCTGGTTTTGGCAGGTACATCATAAGACCATTCTCTAAACAGGCCCGCAGTCAGCCATAACACATTGACCTGGAAACGATCGATAACCGCATTTAATGGCGTCGATGAAATATGCTGATGAGGGTACAGAATGCACTGACCACCATTAAGCAAGGGACCCCATATCTCTAGGGTTGCGGCATCAAAGGTAATATTGGCACTTTGTAATGCCACGGTTTGTTGGTTGAACTCGATAAAGTCAGGGTTGATCACCAAACGGACCACACTTTTATGCTCGGTTAATACCCCCTTAGGCTGGCCTGTCGAACCAGAAGTGTAAATCACATAAGCCAGGTTCGACGGGGTCAGGCCAACCGTGGTTAAATTGGCCTTGCTGTAATCCGCGCTGCAATGGCCCTGGTTATGGTTATGGGCCAAGCCATCTAACGCTATGATGCTGCCGTTAAAATCTGCCAGTACTTGTTTAACCTCATCTTGACAGAGCACCACATCAAGGGCCGCATCGTCGAGCATATAATTCAATCGCGCTTGCGGGTATCCCGGGTCTAGCGGCACATAACCACCACCGGCTTTTAAAATCGCCAACATGCCAATCATCATGTCCAGCGAACGTGTGGTGCAAAGCCCCACCAAGGTGTCTGCGCTAATGTGATGATTTTCTATAAGATAATGGGCCAACTGGTTGGCTTTTTGATTCAGTTGTTGATAGTTCAGTTGTTGATAGCTCAGTTGTTGATTATCGAACACCACCGCAACATTATCTGGAGTCTGAGCCGCCTGTTGTTCAAACAGCTCATGGATGCATTTATCGGTGGGATAGTTGATCACAGTAGGGTTTAAATCATGCTGCAAATATTGAATTTCAGCCGTTGATAGCAATGGCAAAACAGTCAATGCTTGGTCTATTGTTACCTGGCTTAGCCCTTCAAGCAGGCGACATAAATGGTCGTTTAACTGGCTGATGGTCTGGGCACTAAATAAGTTAACATCGTAACTCCAAATCAGCCCCAAACCTTGCTCAGAGATACTTAAATCAATGGTCAAGTCAAACTTTTCTTGAATAAGGTCTGATTGATACGGTTGAATATCAACACCCGGCAAGCTAAAAACCTCACTGTCGGCGCGATTATTTAAGCCATAATTGGTGTTGGTGGTCATCATGATTTGAAATAGTGGGCTGTGTGCGGTACTTCTTGGCGTATTCAGTCGCTCAACCAATTGCTCAAATGGCACATCCTGATTCGACTGCGCCCCCAGATGCACCTTGCGAATATGGGCAAAGTAATCTGCCACGCTATCGTGACGGGTATCGACTCTAAGCACCAAGGTATTGACAAAAAAGCCAATTAACGGTTCAAGCTCAGTTTGCAAGCGGTTGGCCACTGGGGTGCCAATCACAATATCATCGCGATTAGAATGCCGAGACAATAGCAACGACAATGCCCCATGTAACAACATAAAAGGCGTGAGTTTATTGGCTTTAGCGACCTCCAGCAGCTTTTTGGCCACCGGTGCGGCCAGTTCACCGTTGATGATCGCACCATCATGTTGTTTGATCGCAGGGCGTTGATTACCCGTAACAAGGTCTAGCGGCAACCCATGTACCGCTGGCAATTCATCAAGCTGCTGTTGCCAATAAGCCAATTGAGATTCAAGCACCTCACCTTGCAAGTATTGCCGTTGCCAGTGGGCATAATCGGCATATTGAATGGCCAACGCTGGTAATGGACTGGCTAATGGACTGGCTAATGGACTGGCTAATGAATCGCCCTGCCCCAAGCTATAGGCCTGATACAAGACAAAGAATTCTTTGGTCAAATTTTCCATTGACCAGCCATCTGAGGCGATATGATGCATATTAAAAATCATCACCCCAGTGTCTAAGGTCTTTTGCACATAACTGACCCGCAGCATTAAATCGGCGGCCAAATCAAATGGCGCGGTAATATCCGCTTCAACCAGGGTTTTAACCTCGGCTTCAAGCGTCTCACTCGTGAGATCACCCAAGTCAGTCAGCCGAATCTCAAAACGGATATCTGCCATTGGCCGAATATGCTGTCGTGCTTCCCCTTCATTGGCGAGATAAACCGTGCGCAATACTTCATGGCGTTCAATAATGGTGTTAAAGACCGCGCTCACCAGGGTGGTATCGAGCTGGCCTTTAACCTCAAACGCCATCGGCATATTGTATTGCGGTGAACCGCCTTGCAGGCTATCGATAAACCACAGCCGTTGCTGGGCAAACGAACAAGCGGGCAAAACTGACGGGTCTCTGGGCTGCTGGCTTATCTTGGCTTGTTCTGGTGCTGGTGTTTTTTCATTGGCCTTTAATTCAGTTAAAAAGGCGATAATGGCCGCTTTATGCTCGACGATTAACGACTTTAACGCCGGCGGAAACACTTCAACAGTCAATTTAAAGGCAAGATCACCTGCTTGCGTACTTAAATAGACACCCTGCTCTCTCGCTTGTCTAACGATATCTGCTACTACGTTCATCGGTCAAAAATTTCCTGTTATAATTTGTCGCTAGCTAAAGCTGATCGGATCGCCAAAACACACCAAAATCTTACGTTCACCTTGGTAGGCGTTGCGAGAGTGGGCTTTTAATAGATTGTCAACCAACAGCAAATCGCCTTTTTGCCAATCAAATTGCATTTGATTTTTTTGATAGACCTGATGAATATGGTCGATAGTCTCATCGGGGATTGGACTGCCGTCACCAAAATAACAATTTCGGGGGTACAAGTGCTCATGCACGAACATTGCCTTAATGTCAGCTTGTGCTTGGGCACTGATACAATGAAAATGCCAGTGTAATATTTGACTGATCCAACTGATGGCACCATGCACCGGGTGTGCAAATACCGCCGGACGAATGGCCCGGGTGATCAGAACTTCGTTCTTCAGCCACTCAAAATCAAGCTGTTGTTGACGGCACTTTTGTTCGACCTGCTGTTTGTCAGCGGTGGCAAAGATGGTTTTCCAGCCCAAACCAATAAAGTCATGGCTTTCATATTTACGCACATACATCACTTTTTTATCGATAAAGGATTGCCGGATGGTGGCATCAATATCGTCATAAACCGCCCGACTATCGACGATGGGCGTTTGCCCGCCTGAGCTGGCTGGCTGCTCACAGGCAAACAGTGCCTTGGCCGGAAAAGTATGGTTAAAGGTATTTTCATTGTGCCACAGTAAAAATTGATTCGGCGCATAATCGACTGGTCGCTGTACGCTCGAATCTTTGGCGACCGGTTTATGCTCGGTATTACTTTTTAACGCTTCGGTAAAGAAAATTTCCGAGACTTGTTGCACCATCGCCGGGTTATCAATACCACCGCCTCGGACGAGCACTGCACCATGCGCTGATACTAGTTGTTCAAGCTCGGTTTTATG
>JBLGCB010000570.1:0-3638 GCA_047617105.1 Phenylobacterium sp.
GTGACGTGGGCTGTAGAGGACAGAGTCTGACAGGTGCCAGGATCCGACTGGATTGAGACTTGTGTTATTTTCTCGATAACAAATAATATTTAGGTCTGACAGGTGCTAGGATCCGACTGGATTGAGACTGCTGGTCATTGACGGTTGCCTGTGGATCATTAAACCTATCAGGTGCTGAGGTTTGATTGAAGTTGAGCCTATCGCGGTAGGGACGATGTTTCGTGCTTAACAATTCCATCTTGGCGGCGTTTGGTGCTATTAGTAAGGGACCTCTTGGTACTCTATTGCCTCAATAACTCTCTACCCAAGTCGGTAATTTTGTATTGTTGTAAGCGGCTTGTTGGTTTGTCAGGAATGGTATATTGTACAAGCCCTGATTCAAGTTGTTTTTTCATTAATTCATTTAAATATCGGGTGGGCTTTTTCTTACCCAGCATCATGGCTATTTCAGATTTTGAGCGTGGAGCATCTTGTAAAAATGCCATAATTTGCATCAACATATTTGACTCTACCCCTGACTCTACCCCTGACTCTACCCCTGAGTTCTTCTTCATTTGTATGGGGGGTTGTGCAAACTCACAATGGATTGGTAATAGGGTGGCAAAAAAGACATTATCATCATCTGTTTGGAATGTTGGGGTTGGTGAACCATTTTTGGCCATAAATCGTCGAATTTTAGGAATACCAGTACCACGGCCCTCGGTTAAATCTAGCTCTTTTAAGAAATCCCCTAAGCGGCTATTACGGCAGTCTTTGGCAATGATTAAATTACTGTCGAGCATTTTTTGATTAACAGGTGGCAACGGTCCAGGAAAATTAATAATTTCGATACGGTTGTGGCGTACATTAATTTCTATTGGATTTTGTTTGTCATAACCTTTATGAAACACCGCGTTAGCGATGGCTTCTTCTACCGCCTCAAAAGGATAGTTGTAGAAACGATGGGCTTCAGCCTGCCCATCTATTTTCAACACTTGTTCTTTGATGATTTGGTTTTGCATATGTTGTAAAACGGCTTTTAATTGTAGCCAAACAGGCCCTTCAAAATAGGTTTCTCTGAATTTATCACCTATATCATCTTGATACTCTACCAACTCAATTCGGGCTCCACGAAAAAATTCATGGGGTTTATTGGCGAACATTAACAGGCCGATATTGATCGGTTTCACTGCTTCATTTGGTCCATTGGCAATTCGCATTTGCCTGCATAATTCAGCAGCGCTTAAATTAGGTTGTTCATTTCTTAAATCACTTTTAATGGTTTGTAAAAAAGTGCTGATATGCACTTGATCAATATCATCGATGTTGGCGTGGTAATTTATCTGATTGTCAAAAGGAGTTCTGCCAGCAAAATCCATTAACCGTTGTAAGTCAGATTCTTTTGCTTCAATCGTTGATGACATACGTCGAATGTAAAAAGGTTTGTTGATTTGATCTTTTTTACCCAAGGTTTTAGGTGCTTTGTAGGGGCGGTATTGTCCGGGTGGACACCAAATAATGAGAATATACTGCCCGTCCAGTTTTTCAGGATGGACAACCGGAAAGTAATCGGGTTGAATAAAATGGCAGTCCCGCAGTAATTCTTTTTGGATAGCATCTAGTGAGTCTGTATTTAAACCTGCTGGTGGGAGTTGGGCAACACCGTGGGTTTCTTCAACACCAACAACAATATAGCCACCGCCGAGGTTGTTGATATCGTTGGCAAAAGCACAAATTGTTCTTAAGATAACCTCAGGGTTCCAGCCTTTCTTAAACTCTATTCGCTCACTTTCAATGACACTCCCTTTGAGGAGTGATTCTATATTAATCGGCAATGCCATGGCTTTTGTTTTGACCTTATGATGGTTGGTTAATAAAAAGGTTAAGAATGAATCTTCTATTAGACCATTGAGTGGCGTATGTTTAAAAGGATTTCATTACATTTGTAAGTAAAATTAGATGAAGCCTGTAAAACATGACTACACAAATCATCACACGTCTAGTGCCAGACGTCACCGATTTTTTGGCGGTAAAGCTGTCAAGTGCACAAAAACCAGGCAAAATGTTGCAAGCAAGTTTAATCCCCACATATTCACAATGAGAGATCCAATGAACCGTCGAGGTTTCGGCGATACCAGCAACTCAAAACCCTTACCCTATCAGCGAAATCTCAAAGTACGCGAGAGTTATTATGACTATCAATTTATCGACAACCACCCCTCGTATCCTGAGCGGGTGCCAGTACCTATGCCATGGGTAAACTTAAAAGGCTATTGGCTTCAAGAAGCCGGATTCACCTGCGGTAAAGCGTTGGTGGTAAAAGTTAGCAAAGGGAAAATAGAGTTGTGTATTGATGGCGCATAAGAACGCTTATTGACCAGGGATGGTTTTCATTTGGCTATTCAAAATAGCTATGTTGTTTATTTGGATGCTAATGATACTTTAACGCTGAGTATGACCAACAAACCCGCTTGGGCAAGTTTTGATCTGCAAACGGGTGAACTCAGTGGCACGCCAGTTGATGCTGATGTGGGAATTTATAATGATATTTCGATTACTGTTACCGACAACCATGGAGCCAGTGCTGCGACTTTGTTGTTTGATATTGAGGTGGTGAATGTTGATTTTCCAATAGATCCTATTGTGATTCAACAATCATTGTCGTTGGTGGGCAGTGATATTGTGCTGACCAATCCTGATGGCAGTGTGATGAGTATTGTTTCAATAAATGATGGGGATGCCGATGCGACCAATGAGATTCAAACGCTTAGTCAGTCAGGGAATACTGTGACGCTTTCGCATGGTGGTGGATCTTTTGTTGCTGAAAAGGGGGGAGAAGGGAGATATGGGGTTACAGGGTATTCAGGGTGAGCAAGGTCCTGTCGGCCCGATAGGAGGAGGAAATTTGGGACAATACTTGAGTAGAAGTTCTACCGGGACATATACAGAACAAACGGCTGGATTTATCGTTGGTTGGGCGTCCTGTGGAAGCACTGATAATCGTGATTTTCGAGTGGATGTTCTTGTTAACAATGTAAAAGTCATTCGAGCTGGTAATTATTCACAAGAATATGGGGTTACAAACACGTATCACTCATTTACGGTGTCAATCGGTACTGATAGTTCATGGAGAATTGAAGTTAGTCGTTGTACTGTACAGGATTTACATTTTGTGTCTTTTTCCTCAGTAAACTAATGAATAGAACGTAGAAGGGTCACAATTCTGTGGATTTGGAAATAACCGTTGAAACCCCCTATGATACAGGTGCAAGGACGTCGGCAGTGGGATATACGTTAACCGTTTTAAGGCGGCATTAAAAAAAAGGGCAAGTCGCTTTATTATTTGGATTTGAACTTGCGATTTGCCCTTTATTATTCACATTGCTCCTTATGTGTCAATTTCCTTAGTTTAGTTACCTTTTGTCTAAATTTTTATTATATATATTAGGGCTATATTACGAGGGCGAGTTTCACTTCCTCCTGCTGTATGTGCACCTACACTACTGGTCCTTGAGGACTCCCCTGATGTGCTAAAAACATACTGTCCGCCTCCTTCTGGATCTCTTCTGGTCAGTCTTTGGTCCCACTCGTGGGTGTGTGACTTAAACTCATCTACCTGAGAGCTTCCAAATACACGCTCTTTATCAACACCACGACCA
>JBLGCB010000571.1:0-3611 GCA_047617105.1 Phenylobacterium sp.
TAACATGAACAAAATTATGATTAAAGGTGCAGTAAAGGGTATCGTCGCAGGACTATTAGGTTTGTCTATGGCAAATGCTCAGGCCACTGGAACACTGGTTTATGAAAACAGCCAAACCACTTTAACCTGCGTCACCCCGGCGACTTGCGGCACTTATACCGCCACTGACACCGTTGAAGTTTACAAAAACGGCAACGAAATGCGCTTATACTGGAGTCAAAACCAGCCATCAGGTATAGCCGATGGTACTAGTTCTGCCTTAACCATTGGTGCAAGTTGTCCGTTGGGTTCTGCGGTATCGAACCTGACAGCACAATGGGACTTGTGGAGTAATGGCAGACCTTCCCATGCAACCGCGACCCATTGTGATGGCGTAACTGTCTCAGAATACAATGTCACCAGAATCCGTGATATTGATATTATCAAACCACCAAGAGATATGTAAACTGGTCATTAGTTAGTGACTAACTACCCCGCATCTGGCAGCATCCCCTGCTGCTAGATATCGGGGAATATGTGCGCATCGTCGTCAGGGCTTGCTTTTTATCACGCCTCTTGTGAGTCAATAAAGCGCCTCATCTCAATCAATACCTCTGGCATATTAATATTTGAGCTGTTTGTTCTTACACTCTCTTTTGTATCAACAAAATTTTTCATATCAATTAAAAGCTCATGGACATCAGTGTAAGGATTGAGATAGCAAGGAGATTCTCTACCACGTTCTGCCGACGCTAAAGCCTGCTTTTTGATTCTTGCTCCATTGGTGAGTGCGTTGTTTATCCCATTATTCTCTTTGAGCTTATCAAACAGATAAATAATACCCTTGTCATATTTCTTAATCCCCCTGTCAGCCAACTTCTGTTTTAACGGACTGTTCTTTAACAAGTCATCACAACAATCATAACCTGCCGCAGAAAATTCAAAATGCAGCAAAAACCAATACTCAAAACACACATTAGAAAATGCAATTTGAATATCGTGGCTTCGGGCCTGATTTTGAGCTTCTAAATGGTCCGTATGCTTATATTTAGTCACCGACTCACGATCAAAAACAACCCAATAAACATCTCTTGGGTTGCCTGTATCCTTATGTGCGATCGCTTCTTTGACAAGCGCTATAGGCGTATTCTTCTTGGCTTGCTCAACCACAAGTAAACTCTTGTTATCCGAATGATATCTATCAATATAACCCCTAAGATAATAAGGCTCTGTTTTCTTCCCTTCGCAAAAAATATGAAAAACCGGTTTAACGATTTTTTTCTGCTTGTTTTTACCAATCTTAGGCTTCGGCATCTTTATGTGCCTCTTTAATAGAATCGGCAATATCACGATAATGAATGGTCGGTATGCCACCTAAGCGACCTTCGCTATACCATTTGGCAAATGGACTACTATCCTTTAAAGTTGACTCATAGTTTTCCAAACAATCCAGTTCAGTACCATTTTCAACACTTTTTTCAGTCAAATAAATTTGATCTTTACGCATGGTTTCGGGTGACATCAAACTTAAATCATGGGTAGTGAAAATAAGCTGAGCATTGTTTTTATTCACTAAAGGATCGTTGAATAACTTGATGATCAATGCGGCAATATGAGGATGAAAGCTACCTTCAATTTCATCAATAAATAAAATAGCCCCTCTACTAAGAATTCGAATAAAGAAGGGTAATAACTTGAACAACTTGTTAGTCCCCATGGATTCGTTATCTTTCTCAAAACGAACCAGTTTGCCATCATCAGCCGTATGGTAAAAAACCTCTTTTTGTGCAGATTCGGCAAGCAGTACTTTTTTAAACGCTTCAGGCATGCCTTCAGGTAAATGGTCGACACTTATCCCCTCTTGCTTTTCCATCTCAAATTTATCAATACCCAAATCAACTTTTTTGAGAAATTGATTCATTATAGAAACAATTCTCTCATCCTTGTTCCAATCTATCACGCCAATTATTTTATTAACCAGCATTAATTTTAAATTCTGTCGGAAATAATTAAATACCTTCCTAGCCACAGGCGGAGAATCCGGTGTATTGCCCGCTTTTGACAAATAAGCATTATTGGCAAAAAAAGCAATTTGTTTTTTACCGCCTTTATAATGCTCACCAAATTTCATTCCCTTGTAATCTGTCGCAGATGTTCGGGTAAACAAATTTGCAGCACGAGTACCAGGGTAATGATCCAACCTTTCATAAATAATCTCAGTTTGATTAAATTCTATGTGATAGGTATATCGAACATCTTCAATTGAGAATTCAATTTCAAAACGTGTGGGTGCAGAACGTGTGGCGGCACTGAGCAAGTACGGTTCATAGCCAGGCATGGCGTCACCATCTTTTAAATCGCCGCTATCAACAATTAACTTTTTCAGCGCATCGATTGCTAAAATAATGTTGGTTTTACCTGCTGCATTGGCCCCATATATTGCACAGGTTTTCAGTACGCCTAAATCTTCTCCAACATAAGCGATATTACCAGCATGATGTTTAGGTTTATTTTCGGCATACAGACTCAATAACTGCTCAGATTTAATAGATCTAAAATTCTCTACAGTAAAATCAATGATCATTTTATTTATCCTATTTAAAGCCTGCCAAAATTCAGTTTTTAAACTAAATTGGCAGGAAATATCGCTTTGTCAGGATTGTAGCAGAGTAAAGGATTTTCTGTATTCTATTTTTTATTTAATTTCTGCTGCCCTCTTAAGGTTTAACTCAAGCACTTTATTTGCTAGATTATCTGCACCACAAAGCCCATCCCCCCTTCGAGGCATATCCGTGACTAATCAGAAAACAACCTACCAAGCACAAGCTGAAATCGACAGAATCATTGGCGTTTTTTTCGCTGTTTTTGATAATAGAAATGGAAAAACCCCAGACTTCGAAGACTTTTGGGATCTATTCGAAGCGCACGCCAGCATTATCAAACGTGATACCACCGGTGTTGTAGAACCGATGTGTTTAGAGGAGTTTGTCGAACCAAGGGAGAAGTTGCTCACTAACGGCACGTTAACCAACTTTTACGAATGGGAAACCAGCCAGCAAACCGTGATTAACGGCGGCATTGCGACGCGCTTGTGCCAATTCAGTAAGCAGGGTTTGTTAAACGGTGAAGTATATAGCGGACAAGGAGACAAACATATCCAGTTGGTGTTAACTGCATATGGCTGGAAAATTGTGAGTGTAATTTGGCAAGATTATCGGCCGTAGGGTGCCCGTGCGTAGCACGGTCCGAGGTTACGAGGAGCATTGCGCACCATTGAACAGCAGTTCATAGGCCAACCTAGAATGTGGTTGGACGATGACGAATGGCTCTTGCTAGAATCCTAGGGCAGTAAAGTGATGAGAAAAACGCCATGGGCGTAACAAACAACAATTACGCCCGAACAGCAGTTCAATTTAAGGATGCTCTCTACCACCTCCGCCCGACGAACTATGATAGAAAAGTTTAATACTCCCCTTATCATTTTCATTTTCATGATGAGTTTGATCTTCTATCGCATCACGGTGCTCAATGAAATAAACAAACCAATGTTCAGTCGGCCTTTGTGTGGATATTGAAATAAACATCGTTAGCCTATGTAGAATGTCTATCTGTGGGTCTGGACGAGTGAGGGT
>JBLGCB010000572.1:0-3607 GCA_047617105.1 Phenylobacterium sp.
ACTCATCTTTCGCATCATAACTGCGTTATTTTCGTACTCAAACAGTTGCATATATCCTATATGCGCCTGTTTTCCGCTCGACTTTTACCGCCAAGTTATGGCCTTATTATGAAGCGAAATCTAAGCACGCTGCGCACTCATTTTTAGTACCAGTAACTGTAATTGACAAAAAAGAGATAATTTATGAAAAGTTTGTGGTCTGATAGCACCGCTGAGCAATACTCAAGTCCACTTGAACAGCGGGTTTATACCTCACGTTTACTCGGCTGTGAACCTGCACTGGTATTACACGGTGGTGGTAATACCTCAGTTAAAGACACCGTTGATAACTTCTTTGGCGAAGCCGAAGAATTGCTTTACGTTAAAGGCAGTGGCTGGGATTTGGCCACCATTGAAGCGCCAGGTTTTGCACCAGTCAAAATGGACACCCTGATGAAAATGGCCGCGCTTGACGATTTAAGCGATTTCGATATGGTCAAATACCAACGTGCCGCCATGACCGATCCATCGGCACCCAACCCGTCGGTTGAAGCGATTTTACACGCCCTTATCCCGTTCAAATTTGTTGATCACACCCACACAGATGCGGTAGTGACCATCACTAATACCCCAGATGGCGAAGCCAATATTCGCGAAGTGTTTGGTAAAAAAGTGTTCATTATTCCTTACGTTATGCCCGGTTTTGCGCTGGCAAAACTGGTCTATCAAATGACCAAAGACATTGATTGGAGCGAACTCGAAGGTATGGTGTTGCTCAATCACGGCCTGTTCACTTTTGCCGACAACGCCAAAGAATCTTACGAAAAAACCATCGAATTGGTGTCTAAAGCAGAAGGCTTCATTGTAACGCGTAACGCCAGCATTACGGTAGAACCTCAAGCAGATCAAGTGCTTAACAGTACTGAGCTAATGGGCCTAGCCAATATCCGTAGAAAAGTCTCCAAGGTGAAAACCATGCCGACTATCGCTAATTTTAATAGCAGCGATATCGCCCAAGTCTTTGCCAAACAAGCTAACTTGCGCTCAATTGCCACTCGTGGTCCGTTAACCCCTGATCACGTTATCCGCACCAAACGTATTCCGGCCATCATTAACGAAGGCGCTGACATAAAAGTCGAAGCCGAGATTGGGGTGGTCGATTTTGTCAGTCAATACCACGATTATTTTGCCACTCATAAAACCGATGAAACCTGTTTAAACCCGGCACCGAATTTTGCTATCTGGCAGAACAAAGGCAGCATCTCTTTTGGTAAAAATATCAAAGAAACGCTAGTGACCCAAGATATCACTGAACACACCTTTGCTTCGATTCTGACCGCTGAAAAACTGGGGTCTTACCAGGCGCTACCAGAAAAAGACATTTTTGATGTTGAATACTGGTCTTTAGAGCAAGCCAAGTTGAAAAAAACCAGCAATGTCGCCCCATTGGCCGGTCAGATTGTGTTGGTCACTGACGCTTGTAGTGAAATCGGTGCAAGCACCATTGGCGGATTGCTTAAACAAGGTGCCAGTATCATTGCAGTCGACAATAAAGACGACGTGACATCACTTTATAACAAACCAGATTGCAAAGGCATCAAAGCCGATGATGCGACCATGAACGCAGCGGTTGAATTGGCGGTGCGTTCATTTGGTGGTTTAGACATTGTAATCAACGGCTCAGGCAGCGAAAGCGTGGTAGATTATGCCGCACCTTATCAGGCGATCGGTTTTAATGCCTCAGTCATCAGCGTTTCAGTCGATGCCGCTGTGGTAAATAACATTGGCACCACTAATATCAGAGCCAACCAGCTCAACACTCGCACCAATGCAAAACCAGAAGAAGTCAGTGCCATGATTATCACTATGGTTGGAGCGACTTTTCATAACGTAAACAACGCCACTATCGTTATCGGAGAATAATCACCATGACTCAGTATTTAATGACTGTCGATGCCGGTACTGGTAGCGGCAGAGCGGTTTTATTCGATCTAAAGGGCAACCAAGCGGCTATCGCTCAGGAAGAATGGTCACACCACGGTGAAGAAGGTGTGCCAAACTCAATGAACTTTGACTGGGAGTCCAACTGGCAGTTGGTTTGTCGTTGTATCAAAAAAGTAATGAGTGATGTCGGTGCTGCGCCAGCCGATTTATTGGCCATTACTGCCTCAAGTATGCGCGAAGGCATTGTGTTATACGATGCCGATGGCAAAGAATTATGGGCGGTGGCCAATGTCGATGCCCGAGCTGACCAAGAAGTGAAATCACTGAAATCGGCTTTTGACGGCATTGAGCAAGAATTTTATAAAAGCTCAGGCCAGACATTTGCTTTGGGTGCCCTACCCCGGATAATGTGGTTGAAAAACAACCATCCTGATTTGTATGCCAAAACCGCCAAATCTCAATGATCAGCGATTGGGTATTGGCCAAATTAAGTAACGTGATTGCCACCGATCCGTCAAATGGCGGTACCACCGGTATTTTCGATTTAGAAAAACGTGACTGGTTGCCAGAAATGGCGCAAAAAGTTGGCATTAAAGACGACATCTTCCCGCCAGTATTAGAGCCTGGCACGGTGATGGGCCAAGTTTGCGCGGCAACAGCAGCGTTATGTGGCTTATCCACTGACACCAAAGTGGTGATGGGCGGCGGTGACGTACAGCTTGGCGCTGCCGGATTGGGTTTGGTTAATCCTGGCGATGTGGCCATTCTGGGTGGTTCATTTTGGCAGCAAGTGGTCAATATTGACTGTTCTGTGGTACCACCACAAAACATGGAGATTCGGGTTAATCCGCACGTTGTCACCGGCCAATCTCAGGCTGAAGGTATCACCTTTTTCAGCGGTTTAGTGATGCGTTGGTTCCGTGATGCGTTCTGTGACCTTGAAAAACTTCAAGCAGCAGAACAAGGCATTGACACCTACACTTTGCTTGAGCAAAAAGCTCAGCATGTACCAGTGGGTTCACACGGCATCATGCCGATTTTCTCTGATGATATGAAATACGGCAAATGGTATCACGCTGCGCCGTCGTTCATTAACTTGTCAATCGATCCAGAGGTTTGCAACCGTGCGAGCATGTTCCGCAGCTTGCAAGAAAATGCCTGTATCGTATCCGCCATCAACTTGGATAAAATCGCCGCCTTTAGTGGTGTTGAATTTGATACCATTGTTTTTGCCGCGGGTGCCGCCAAAGGTTTCTTATGGCCGCAGATTCTCGCCGATGTTACCGGCAAGCAGATCAAAATTCCTAAAGTCATCGAAGCCACCGCCTTAGGTGGCGCAATGGCTGCGGGTGTTGGCGCAGGGGTTTATAGCAGCTTAAAAGATGCCGCTGAGAAATTGGTGGTATGGGATAAAACCTACCAACCTAACATGGACAACTACGCCCAATATCAGTCAATCAAACAAAAGTGGCAGCAGGTTTATCAGGCGCAACTTAAATTGGTTGATGAAGGTTTGACCACCTCGATGTGGTCAGCCCCAGGATTATAATAATCCAACACCGATAAAGAACACCGTAGGGTGGGCACGTTTTTTGTGCCCACGCGTGACCTCGCAGTCATAGACAGGCCCTTTTTGTGCCCACGCGTGACCTCGCAGTCATAGACAGGCCCTTTTTGTGCCCAC
>JBLGCB010000573.1:0-3581 GCA_047617105.1 Phenylobacterium sp.
GCACTCATCTTTCGCACCATAACGGCGTTATTTTCGTACTCAAACAGTTACATATGACCTATATGCGCCTATTTTCCGTGCGAAAATGCCTTGTTCTGAAGCGAAATCTAAGCACGCTGAACAGTTACAAATCAACATTAGGCGAAGATTAGCGAGGCGGCGGTGATGTTTGAACATCACCAAACCGCCTCGATGGGGAGTTTAGCTTTTACCACCATTTTGATTGAGCCAATCGGTGATCATCTGCATTTTATAGGGCGACATATCGCGGGTCACTGGCATAAAGGAGGCGTCGAACGGGTCGGCTGAAAACACCCCAAGCATTCGCTGGTAGTTGGCGAGCACATCACATTCATCACCAATATCAAGAATGCCCACCATGCCGGGATAGGTCTGGGCGTAAAAGCCTAGGATGGGATAAACATCTTGCGCCCAGGTGATCTCACTGGCGACCGGAATATCATACTTTTGCCACAACAACACCGCCAGCGGATAATTGCCTTCGTTGGCGTCATCAATCCACGGGCTGCCAGCCACACCAGTGACAAAGTTGAGTATACTGCCGAGCCTATCACGTTGCTCGGGTATGGTGAAATTGGCCTCGTCTTTAAAGCAAATATTCATCTTGAAGTGGCCATTGTCATCGGTGTTCTCATGCGGATAACCGATGGTGCAGGCATACCATTGACTCTCGCCCGATTTATTGGTGACGACCGTTTTCACCCCGTACTGACTCAATGGCTGATTGGCTACCGGGTGGCCAAAACTGCTGACCAACATTTGCACCTGACCAGAGTTAATCAGTTCTTTGGCCGGGATGGTCAGCGCATTACACTGATAACCTTGTTGCAAACGCACTACCCGGTCGAGCATACCAATATAAAGCGCATCTTTTTGTTCTTTCCAGCGGACCGCGCCATTAAAGCGTATCGCCAGCAACTGGGTTCGGGTTTTATCGCGTTCTGCCGGGGTGAGTTCTATGCTGTAAATGCCACCGCCGGGCAGATACCAATAGTATTTTTGTTCGGTTGAGCGATATTGCTGGCGTAACAGTCCGCAAGAACTATTGACGGTAAACTTGCCATTGGTAAGCGGGGTAAAGTCGTCGCTGACACTGTTATTGGTCATCAGGCCAATTTCGTAATGAATGTCTTCACGGAATTTGCCCGAGTACGGCGGTGCCGCAAAAGTCTGATACAACGAATTACTTAAATCTGCCGTTAGGGTCGGTTTGCCATTAAGGGTTTTGACCTGCATATTGATATTGGCACCGGACACCAGCCCGCCAACCGCGGTTTGATTATTGTAAAGATATCGTCCAGGTGGAAAGTATTCAGGTTCATTTTGCAATGCGGGGCCAATGGTGCCTGTGACCCGGCCATAACCAAATTGGTCTCCCTGGTTATCTTCATCGTCGAGGTTGGTGTTGTATAAAGAGACGACAAACTTCATCGACAAGGCACCAGAGCAAATGCCGCCATCGGGCAATACCGCGCCCTCTTGCCAATACTTATTCATTAAGGCCAACAGCGCAGAGCGTTGATAGTCGCCGGTCCAGATCACTTCTTCGATGGTACTTTGCCAGCAACCACCGGTGGCGAGGTTGTAGCGGTTGGCGACATTAACTTCGTTGAGGCTGGTGGTGGCGGCATTATGAACATAAGGGATGCCGAGTCGACCATAAAACCCTGCTGGAGCCTGACCTGGCTCGGTGGGCAGTTGGACAAAAATCCAAATACCGTAGAGGGCTGAATCTTGCATTTGTAGGTCGGTATCAATATCGGCCATTTTGGCGGTGAACCCTGTCCAACGTGGCGAGCCTGATGTGGCGGCCAGTTTGACCATAGGATCATCTGCGTTGTCTGGTGTGATGGTTTGCAAAGTCGCGTTGATCAGCGGATCGCCATCAAAACGGGTTTGCCCTTGCGGGTCGACACCTGCACCTATGGTACAGTCTTGAAAATGAAATCGGGCAACGCCGTCGGGATTCCACGATGGATTCCAAGTGCCGTCGTCGGGGTTGGCACCGGGTTCCATATTGGTGATTCGATTGTTGATGGTGCTGGGGTTGGTAAAAAAAGTGCCGTGAAAATGTAGCCGTGGTGCATCAAGATAACTCATTTGAGGTGCTTCCTTTGTTTGATTCGCCGTCAGGTGGAGCGTGTTGTTTCTGTTTCGATTCATTCAGTGTAGACGGCTTTTTAACCAATGGAAGGTTTTTTACCTGTTTATTTTGGTGATAATCTATCATCTAGTTTGCTGCCAACGTCAGTAGAATGTGTTGTAATACCACCTCGATTAAAGAAGACTGTAAATTAAGGATATCCATATGACCTCACCATTGAAAATCTTGCTGTTTGGTTTTGCCCTGATATGTTCAGGGGCTGCTAATGCCACTAATACCTCCACTAACACCACCACTGAGAGTAAAGACAATATTCACCATCAAATTGATAGGGTGATTAAACCCTATGTTGAACATCAGGTTTTTAGTGGTGTGGTGCTGGTGGCCAAACAGGGCAAGGTGGTTTATCAACAAGGTTTTGGTTTGGCGAATCGAGAGTGGGGGCAATTTAATACCCCACAAGTCAAATTTCGCATTGCCTCGGTGAGTAAAACCTTTACTGCTGCCTTGGTATTAAAACTGGTGGAGCAAAATAAGCTCAATTTGAATGATACCATTGATCAATATCTGCCTGATTTTCCTAAAGATAAAGCAAGCAAAATTACCGTTGAACACTTACTGGCCCACCGTTCGGGTTTGCCAAGAGCATTTGTGATGCCCGGTTGGTTTAAAGGGCGTTTTAATGGTGAGGTGAGTGACCAAGAATTTGCCGAGCAGATTGCGAGTTTAGCGTTAAAGTTTGCCCCGGGCAGCAGCCGTTCATACACCAATTTGGGTTACTTTTTATTGGGCATGATGGTTGAATCGGCCACCGGACAATCTTTTGAGAAAGCGTTACAGCAGCACATTCTTAGCCCGCTTAACCTATCGAATACTGGTATTGCCCATTATAATGCCGTGCTTAAAAACAGAGCTGCTGGTTATCAAATCGAATCTGGTGGCGGCTATAAACATCCCAACTACCAGAATATCGCGATGTTTGGTGCCGGGGCGGCATTATATTCAACGGTTGGCGATTTGTATCAATGGGATCAGTTGCTTTATGCGAGTAAAAAGGGCAATCAGTTACTGACCGAACCAAACCGCCAACGATTGTTTAGTTATGCTTGGCATGGCCAAACAGCGCCACTAGCGGGCAGTGATAAGCCGATAAGCAGCCTTCGTGCTGATGGTGAGACGCCGGGTTTTGCTGCCTTGATGACCCGCTTTGCTGACGAGGGCAATAGCATTATTATCTTGAGCAATAATGAAATCAATAACGTTGAGAAAAACCGTTTAACCGATGACATTGCTGCGGTATTGTATGATGTTCCTGCCCAAGCAAGCCGTTTGCCCGTCAGTTTTTTGTTTACTCGTGCCTTGGTTAAGGGCGAGTTAGATAAGGTTGTTGAGGAATACCAGCGTACAGCACAGAAGCACAAGGGATTATATGCGCTTGATGAGGCTGGGGTGAATG
>JBLGCB010000574.1:0-3571 GCA_047617105.1 Phenylobacterium sp.
GATCGCACCAGGCCTTTAGCACATAAACTCATGTACTGGATAGTAAAATGAAATATCAGGACAGCGTCAATATCACTTCTCAATACGAGAATTTTAATCACCTTATCAAAGGCGTTCGCGAAAAAGCGGGCTTCTCTATCGCGGCCATGGCCCGTTCTACTGGTGTCCATCGTAACACTCAGGTAAATTACGAAACCGATCGAGATCCAAGCATCGACTACCTCGTCGCCTTCAGTAATCTCACTAAAGTGTCTTTTTGGCAGTTGCTGGCGTTTCGTGTTCGCCTTGGCAGTTGTGAAACAGACCAGACAGACCGGGTCTTAAACGAAGTTGGCCCATTGTTTCGCCAAATTAACGAACCAGATGCAGACGGTAACTTACCGGCTGATGGCAGTAAACCGGTTTGTGATACATTGCTAGCCACTTGCCAGAATCTGTTAAGCCAACATCAACATAACGAAAACATCGAAGTCTATCGTCAAACCGGCAACTCAATGGCACCAACCATTGATGACGGCGACGATTTAATTGTCGACACCAGTGATACTTCACTGCGTGACGGTAAAATCTTCTTGGTGCGAATTTCTGATATCTTTGTCGCCAGACGTTTTCAAAACTTGCCTGATGGTGGCGTGTTAATTATCAGCGATAACTCGCAATTCGAGTCGATTAAAGTTGATTCAGTCGATGTTGCAAAGATGGTGATTGTCGGCCGATTGCTGTCTTCTATCAGCCACTTTTAAGCGCAAACCTCCCCATTTAGCCGGCCACAAAACCTGCGAAAAAGCGCCCGTTTAATTATCATAAACGGGCAGCCTCAACCAATGACATTTATCACTGTAATTACTGCTTTTATCATTTAGTCTGAATTGGGCAAGTGAGAGTATGAATATTGCGGGGTGAAAAAAAATTTATTTTTTTCAGGGCTGAAACGAAATATCGCCATCAAGGATTTTTTTAAACACTGATTCAGCAACAAGGTGTTGGTTGTCGGCCACTCTGTCGACAAAGGTCAGGCCAACCAGATGGTCATGTTCATGTTGGAAAATGCGTGCAACAAAACCCTCCAGTGCAATACTTTGCAGATTTCCCTGAGCATCTTGGTAATCCACATCCACCCGTTGACTGCGTGGTACCCAACCGCGAATACCCGGCACACTTAAGCACCCTTCCCAATCACTGTAAATCTGGCCATGTAAGGCTTTAATTTGTGGGTTGAGCATCACCAACGGTTCCATCTGCGGCGCATTAGGATAACGAGCGTTGGGCTTTGAGGCGATGATCATAATCTGTTGCGGACAAAAAACCTGTGGTGCGGCAATACCAACACCACCGGCTTCGAGCATAGAGGCCAACATCTTATCGATGAAGACCTTGAGGTTTTCGCAGTCGAAGTTGTCGACGGCGGTAGCAGCAACCCTTAGTATCGGTTCACCGATTTGAGCGATAGCTAAGGGTTGATTGTTCATTTCAACACACTGGCGACTGATTGTGAGAAATAATCGATATTACTTTTGCTTAATCCGGCCACGTTCATGCGGCTAGAACCAACCATGTAAATCGAATACTCTGTTTTAAGCTGTTCAATTTTGTCCTTGGGTAAACCAAAGAATGAGAACATACCGTGCTGGCGCTCGATAAAGCTGAAATCTTGTTCCACCCCGGCAGCGGCCAAAGATTCAACCATCAACTTACGGAATTCGTTGATACGGCCACGCATTTCGGCCAGTTCACCTTCCCACATGGTACGCAATTCATCACTGCCCAAAATGGTGTTCACAATCGCTGCACCGTGTGCTGGTGGCATAGAATAGTTACCACGGGCAACGCTTTGTACCACGCTATTGGCAATATCTGCGGCGGCTGAGTTTATGCCCATCACAGAAACCGCACCGATACGTTCACGATATAAGCCAAAGTTTTTCGAGCAAGAGCTACAAACCACCAGCTCAGGCACTTTGTCAGCCATAATACGCAGGCCAGCGGCATCTTCATCTAATCCGGTGCCAAAACCTTGGTAAGCGATGTCGATCATAGGGGTCAGTTTTTTGTCTTTACACAAATCAGCCACTTGATGCCACTGCTCAACATTCAGGTCCATACCACTTGGGTTATGACAACAAGCGTGTAACAACACCACATCGCCCTCTTTGGCGTTGGCTAAGTCTGCCATCATGTTATCAAACTGCAAACCACGGCTTTCGTAATCGTAATAAGCGTATTCTTTTACCGCAGTATGAGCAGCAGCAAAAATAGACAGATGATTGGCCCAAGTCGGTGCACTCACCCAAATGGTAACATCTGGATTACAACGTTTAACGAATTCAGCAGCAACACGCAATGAACCAGTACCACCTGGTGCCTGAGTGGTTCTGACTCGCCCTTGTGCCAGCACATCGTGCTCGCCGAACAACAGTGATCTGATTTTATCGTTATAAGCGGCGTCACCAGCCATGCCCATATAAGATTTGCTTTGTTCATTAGCAAGGCGGAACTGTTCTGCTTTTTTCACACACATAAGGACCGGGGTATTACCCGCTTCATCCTTATAAACACCGACACCAAGGTCAATTTTTTTAGGATTAGGGTCATTATTATAGGCGGCCATTAGGCCAAGAATGGGATCTGTTGGTACTGCATCTAAACTTGAAAACATAGCATCACGACTCTTTTGGTAACAGGAAGATAGCCATGATATGCCCAATAGCAGCGAGAATAAATGGCAAATTCACGATTAGCCGAAGTTTTTTTAAATAAATGAAATAATGGAGAAAAATGCGGCTATTTAGGAGGAAAGGCAGTGACAAAACGCCCTTAAAAATTGCAGAAGCTTGTCACCTTGCTATGGAGCGCCGTAGGGTGGTCACGTTGTGTGTGCCCACGCGTGACCTTGCAGCCATAGACAGACCTTTGAAAATAGTAGGAGAAGCAGACACTCGCTTCTCCTGTGCTTCTTACGTTTCCAATGAATAAGTAATCGTCACTTCATTACCCTTCTCAGAATACTCAATTGACTGAGCCAGTTCATGGAGCAAGCTCAAACCACGCCCATGTTCTTTATTATTCACGGTGTTGTCGTTGGTTTCGTTAATATCAAAGCCATCACCAGAATCTATGATGGTAAATTGGATAGTATTTTCCTCAGGCTGATAGGCAACACTGATGGTAATATCACCCTCTTTCAGATTGGCCAACGCATCCTGACGTTTAAAATAATAATCCATAAAGCCATCATCAAGATCTTTGTCTGACGAATCCAATTTCAAAATGCCGTGATCGAGCGCATTGTTGAAGATTTCAGATAACAGCAAAAACATCACTGAACGATGATCGGACAAACCAATAATTTGCGAAATAACATCCAGTACTTCTACCACCGGATCGGTGTTTTGCAATTGGCTTGCTCTGGCATTAACACTGACTCTAAATGGTAACAAAGAGAATTGGTGCAACTGTTCAACGCTATCCTGAAGCTTGGCCGTACAGGTTAAATAAGCCACCGAGATATCGTCGTTTTGCTCCGCTTCGCCACGAAATTCGACCAGTTCGTCAATCAAACAACCAATGGAAG
>JBLGCB010000575.1:0-3565 GCA_047617105.1 Phenylobacterium sp.
TAATCAAGGCTTTCAACAGAGTAAGCAAAAGTTTGCAGAACATAGGGGTTTGCATTGATGTTTTTTGCCACTTCACTGCGATTTTCTGCAAGGTAATCGAAATCGCTATCAATGGCGATTAACACTTTTTCATTGGCACCAGCATACATATCACTAAACAAACTTTTGCTTCTGGCATGGGGGTTTTGGTTGGTGCCGACTTTAAAGCTGTATTTGTTGCTGGCGTTTTGGCTGATGATATCTTGCCAAAAAGCTTTATCCTGCTCGCTTTCGATATAGACAATACCAAAGCAGTCCTCGCCTTTAACATAGGATTGGGCAAACTTTGGGTTAGTAAGGTAATCACTAAAATCTTTCATCATGTCACCTTTACTGCGAGTCAGTGCTAATGTCTTTCATATCAATATAGCTGTCCATCCAGCCATTCATCACCAGTGCAGGAGAGTGGGTAACGATAATCAACTGACATTGTTCATTGATGCTTCTGATGATATTGATCAAGTTTTCTTGCCAATGTAGATGCAAAGATATTTCGGGTTCATCGAGCAGTAATATTGTCGGTTTGTCACTGGTGTTAACGACGCGAAGTAGAATCAAAATCAGTTGTTTTTCACCAGACGATAAAGCCGTAAGGGGGATCTGATCTTCGCCATAATAAACTTCGACTTTGCCCTTATCACTGATTTTGAATTGTTTGTCGTTGGGGTTGAACATGGTGTTCAGGGCTTGTTCAAATTTATTGATGCGGCTAAAACTTTCATTTCTGATGGTGATAAACTCTTTGGCATTCGCTTCATCGTTGTATTGCTTGAAAGCCAGATTATTCAACTCTAGCTGGTATTCGGTTAATTTGGCGGTTTCTTTGGTGAGCTCTGCATCCAGCTGGGTAAATACCTCCTTGCTGATTTCATCTTGTTCTTTTTTGGTGAGCAGCATCATATCGAAAGTTGAGAGATATTCTATGTGAACCTTTTGCAGTATTTCATCTAAGTCTTTGTTATCTTTTATTAATTCATCATTGTGATCTGTTATTTGCAAAGTTATGTCCGATATTTGTCCTCTTTTAGTAATTTCAACAACTTTATCAAATATTGTAAGCTTTATTTCCATATTGTCTGCTTTAGATAATTTTTCCCACTGATTAAGAAGCGCTTCAAGAGAACCCGGCCCCTTGGAATCTGAAATCAAATGAGCAGAAACCCCATTGGCCAATCGAACATCCATTTCTTCCAAGTGCTCAAAATCAGCTTGGGATGTGTGTTCTTGGCAAAGCATCCCATAAATAGCCCGTAAAATCGTGCTCTTACCAGATCCATTTTTACCCACCAACACATTGACATCACCAAGCGTCCAATCAATATCTTTTTTACCAAACAGGCTCTTAATAACCACTTTTTGGATAAAAGGGATTTCATTGCTGATTGGTTGCTGTTGTTTTTGCTCTGCCATGATTTAAACCGTTGATTCAATTGCTATCGGCATTCTAACATTGCCAACAATGAGTTGCTCTGATTAATTTAATCGGACTTAGAAAAGTCGAGTTGTAGGGGAGAGGGTCTATTTTTTAACCCATCCCCCGTAAAATATTCGCCAACACTGGCGCAAAAGGTGCCAATTTGCCCTGCGAAGGATGCATAATGTCAGCAAAATAGCCCTTAAATTCTGCTAAATCCATCGGATCATTAATGCCCTTCTCAAGCAAAAAAACATCTAATGCTTGTTTTCGCCTTTCTACAAGTGCTCGGTTATTGCGACGATCATCACCGAGGTTGAGCACTTTAATCGCTTGCTTGGCTCTGTCAGTTAACCCTTCAACTTTTCCACTCAATCTAAACCTAAATTCGGTTTAACACTCGGCCATTAACGGTGTTAGCGGCAGCGGTTGATGGCCATGGATATCATCGCATTGGCCTTTGTGGTGCAAGAGGCGACGATATTGGTGAAATCTAATTCCCGACGGTGATTGAGATCACGAGCTTCGAGATGTTCATTCATTACGAATATCTGTGTCCATCACCTCTAAAAGCACTTGGTTGGCATCCAAACCGTAAAGGCTGTTTTGCCTAGTGAGTTCACCATCATCCAAGGTATAACACAGTATCTTCATCGGATCGCTGATCACCAGCGGTGAATGGGTGGTTAAGATAAATTGGCAATTGGGGAAGGTTGTAGTGAGTTTGTCAATCAATGAGCGCTGCCACTTGGGGTGTAAGTGTAAGTCAACTTCATCAATCAGAATTATGCCATCACCTTCAAGCGGGTTGTTGATGGCCGGGTGGGTGAGGGCCAATCGACGGGCGATATCACCGATGAGTGCCAACAGTGACTTCTCCCCTTGGGATAATTGGTTTATATCCAGTGATTCATTATCTTTATCAATGGTCATATGAGGCTGGGGTTGTCTGCGAATTTGCAGATTGTTATAACCTGGCATGAAGGTTGAGATTGCCTGGCGAACAGCTTCTAACGGCTTGTCTTTTAACAATTCTTGACGTGCCTGTAGTGTTGAGAATTGCTCTGCTGATAGGTCTTTTTTGAGTTCAGCCAATACCGAAGGGGCCATGCGTTGTTCGTTTTCGATGTCTTCTCTTTGCTTGAACCAAGAAAAGAAATTAAGGAAGTTAGCGCTTTTACCATCGTAACCTCTAAATTGATCGAAAAGAGTTGGCTCTTTGGAAAGATTTAAGTCGAATTTAAGGACATAACGGTCAACGCCATAAGAGAAAATCAAAGGCAAAGCCGTTGTATCATTGTCGGTTAACGCAAGGCGATAATGTTCAGCCAGTTGGGTGGCCCCTGCTAGTGTGCTTTTTCTTATATTGATGTGACCCTGACGCGCTTTGGAAGTAGACCATTGAAGGAGTTTATTCGCTGAATATTCTGCTTGTAACGATATTTGAGCAGAGCTTTGGCCATTTTTTATATCAATTTCAGCAATGGTAGTTCCATTACCTTTTTCACGGCGCAGGCGGGCAACAAACCAGCTTAAAGCCGTGGTGAGTGCCTTAAGTAACGTCGTTTTACCAGTACCATTGCTGCCCGTGATAACAGTGATGTTACTACCTGTTTCACTTTGATTAGCCAACGGCAAAGTCAGTTGTTCAAACCGCCCGATATTCGTCAGGTCTAATTGCTTGATTTTCACGAGAATTTTTCACTATACGATTAAAATGGCAAAGCGCATTATGCCATTTTTACAACGTATTTCCTACCGCTACCAGGCAATGCCCTAAGCGTTATTTGATAAATAAAACTAACATTCCTAGCGCTTGCTCGTTTATACTCTCATCCAATGAGTTGATGAGTTTTGGAAGGTTAAGTAACCATGGCAATTAGAATAAAAGTGGCAAGAACAGCGAAGGAACTGAATGATGTTTATCGTTTGCGCCATGAAGTATATGTTGAGGGCGAAGGTTATTTTAAAGATATGCCCGGCGAAGTGATTGTTGACCAGTTTGATTCAGTGCCTTTGGTGGCCAATATCATTGCCTATGATGAAGAAACACAAAGACCTGTTGGCACTATACGCATCAACGGTGACAGCGAAATTTTGTTGCCTTCTGAT
>JBLGCB010000576.1:0-3508 GCA_047617105.1 Phenylobacterium sp.
TATGCCATCATCGAAACCGAAAGCAGCTTCAACCCCTTTGCCGTTAGCTCAGCCAATGCCTACGGCCTGATGCAGGTGGTGCCTTCTACCGCAGGCAAAGACGTTTATCAGCGGATCCACAAAAAACCCGGAATGCCCAGCAAGCAAGTGTTGTTTACGCCCAAAGACAATATTGATATCGGCACCGCTTATTTGCATATTTTACAAAACAACTACCTCAACAAAATCAATAACCAGCAAAGCCGTCATTTTGCGATGATATCCGCCTACAATGGCGGTGCAGGCAATGTATTTAAAACCTTTAGCCCCAACCGCAGCGAGGCCCCTAAGGTCATCAATAAACTGCCCGCCAGCGGGGTGTATCACCAACTCACCAAACAACACCCTCGCGCCGAAAGCCGTCGTTACCTAGAGAAAGTCACCAAAGCTGAAAAGAATTACCAGTGATAGGTTAGCAGTCCACTTGGCAATAGACTTATTGCCAACGTCCCCACATTTAAAATTCGATAAATCAGCAAAGCCAACCTATAGTATATTTACTAAGATTTTTTAAGGAAGCCGTTGAAATGTCGATCTATTTTAATACCGATGAACACCGTGGCATATTGTCGGTGACCATCACCGGTTATTTTGATAACCGAGTATCACTGGCCTTTAACCAAATCAACCCCGGTGAGCCGCCGCCGACAAAAGTGATCATCGATTTCAGGCATACCGAATCGATTGATAGTTGTGGTTTAGGATTATTGATTGCGATGCGCAAGCGGTTTGACTGTGAAAAAGAGAACTTTCGCTTGGTGCATTGCAGTGCGGTAATGAAAAAGTTCCTCCTCAGCGTACGCTTTGATAAACTCTTTACTATTGAGTACTCACATGACTGAAAACCACCATGACGACACCTTTAACGACACCTTTAACGACACCTTTAACGCCACCTTTCGCTGATTTTCGAAAAAAATTACACCAATACCCCGAACTCTCAAATGCAGAAATGGCCACAGCGCAAAAAGTGCTTAACCAATTTGCCCATTTCGCCCCGGATGAAATTCATCAAAACTTAGGCGGCACTGGCATCGCTTTTGTCTTTAACAGCCAGCACCCCACCGTCGGTCCGACCACCCTGCTGCGCTGCGAACTCGACGCCCTGCCAATTCAAGAAGTAAACACCTTCAACCACCGTTCGGTTAATGACGGCGTATCACACAAATGCGGCCACGACGGTCATATGGCCATCGTGACCGCCGTTGGCGAAAAACTCATGCAAACCCGTCCCAAAACTGGCCGAGTGATTCTATTGTTCCAACCCGCCGAAGAAACAGGCGCTGGCGCCATTGCAGTGATTGCTGACGATAAGTTCAAACCACTGATACCTGATTATGCCTTTGCGCTGCACAACATTCCCGGCCATGCGCTGGGTCATGTCTTCGTCAAACCCGGCAGTTTCAACCAGTTTTGAGCAACACTAGCCTCATCCCTACTGTTCACCGCCCTTTTCAACGCCCTGCTCAAACTTTAGCGCCACAGAATTCAAACAATAACGCTTACCCGTTGGTTGCGGGCCATCGTCAAAAACATGGCCTAAATGGGCATCGCAATTGGCGCAAACGATTTCAGTGCGGGTCATGCCTGCGCTAGAATCTTTGTTATAACGAACACAGCTTTCGTTGGCGGCCTGAAAAAAACTTGGCCAGCCGCAACCGGCGTCAAATTTCGACTCAGAATAAAACAGTAATTCACCACAACAAACGCAGTGATAAACCCCGGCATCAGTGGTGCTGACATATTCACCGCTATGGGGATACTCAGTGCCTTGTTGCCGACACACCCGGTATTGCTCCGCAGTCAGTTGCTCTTGCCATTGTTGATCGGTCAATTGTTTGGTCATGGTTGTTTACCTTATTAAGTCGTAAGCGTAAAAATTGTTCCCTGCCTGAACAGGGTTTGCAATCGTATGGTATCGTATGTTAAAAGCAAACTGGTCATAAATCTGCCATAATAAAATCGTACTATTAAAGCTGAACCAAAAAGCTAAGCCAGCAAAAACTAGCGCCCTAAATCGGTTGTAAAACCACCAAATTGAGGTTATATGAAAAAAATAATAACATTTTCGCTTTCATTGTGTCAGTAAGCCTTTAGAATAGGCCATGAAAATAAAATGACAGCGCTGTTTTTTGCTGTCAATAAGCCTATTAAACGCAATAGGCTTAATAAAGAAATACGTCTTTAAAGTTATACAGTTGAAACCCACTCGGAGAGTAAAATGCCTCGCAGAACTAAAATCGTCGCCACACTTGGTCCAGCTACGGACAATGTTGAAGTATTAAAAGGGGTTATCGCCGCCGGAGCCAATGTTGTTAGACTCAATTTCTCACATGGTGTTGCCGCTGATCATATCAAAAGAGCCGAAACGGTTCGTGCCATCTCTAAAGAGTTAGGCGTATATACTGCCATTCTGGGTGACCTACAAGGTCCCAAAATCCGCGTATCAACATTCGCCGAAGGTAAAGTCCAGTTAGAGATGGGCCAAGACTTCACCCTTGATGCCGCATTAGGCAAAGGTTTAGGCACCAATAAAATCGTTGGCATCGATTACAAAGAACTGCCTAACGACGTTGTTATCGGCGATTTATTATTGCTTGATGATGGCCGCATTCAGCTTAAAGTCACTGGTATCGAAGGCGAGAAAGTTTTCACCAAAGTCGTCGTGCCAGGACCTTTGTCTAATAACAAGGGCATCAACCGTCAAGGTGGTGGTTTAACCGCCCCAGCACTCACAGACAAAGACAGAGAAGATATCAAAACCGCCGCCATCATTAACACCGACTTTTTAGCGGTATCGTTCCCTCGTAGCGGCGATGATATGCGACTGGCCCGCTCATTGGCCGAAGAAGCCGGATTAGACACTCGTTTGGTTTCTAAGGTTGAACGTGCTGAAGCCGTTGCCGATGACGAAACCTTAGATGACATTATTAACGCTTCAGACGTGGTGATGGTTGCCCGTGGTGACCTAGGCGTAGAAATTGGCGATGCCGCTTTAGTGGCACAGCAAAAACGCATTATTGCCCGTAGCCGCCAGCTGAATAAAGTGGTTATCACTGCCACCCAAATGATGGAATCGATGATTGAAAACCCGATGCCCACTCGAGCAGAAGTAATGGACGTGGCCAATGCCGTGCTTGATGGTACCGACGCGGTGATGTTATCCGCCGAAACCGCTGCTGGTAGTTACCCGATTGAAGCCATCGAAAGCATGGTACGCATTTGTGAAGGGGCAGAATCACACCACAGCGTGCAAGTCTCCAATCACCGTATTGAGCTTGAATTCAGTGAAGTGAGTGAAACCATTGGTTTATCGGCAATGTATGCTGCCAACCACCTTAAAGGCGTGAAAGCCATTGTTGCCCTAACAGAGTCTGGTCATTCAGCCAAACTGATGTCACGGATCACGTCTAGCTTGCCGATTTATTCGCTGTCAGGCCATGAAAAAACCCTCAATAAAACCTGTATT
>JBLGCB010000577.1:0-3502 GCA_047617105.1 Phenylobacterium sp.
CGTCGTAATGTCAGCAAAAACACCGGCATTACCATGAATGATGTCACTATACTGATTGAAGCTGAAGTCGGTAAAAATATCATTGATCAGATACGAGGGGTATTAACCGCGTTTATCCAGGCAGAACAAACGCTGATGGCCGAACGCGCTCGAAAAGCGCAAATAGCGGCCAGAAACACGGTGGCGATCGTCACATTAGGCACCATTGTCTCAGTCGTTATTGCCCTAGTGATAGCATTGATTGTTTCAAATGACATTTCAATCAAACTTAAATTTTTACGCAACGCCACTGAAAAAATCACCGCCGATGATTTTGAGCAAATCATTGCCATTGATGCCACCGATGAAATGGGCCAATTGGGTGAATCCTTCAATAAGATGACCGCCACGTTAAAACAATCCAGAGGAAAAATGGCCCAAGCCAACCAGGCAAAAAGTGAATTTCTCGCCAATATGTCTCATGAAATCAGGACACCGATGAATGGGGTATTGGGCATGTTATCATTACTGGAGCAAACCAAACTCGATACCAATCAAACTGAGTTGGTAGAGACCATCAGAACCTGTGGTGATGGGCTAATGGTGGTACTCAATGATATCCTTGACTTTTCGAAAATGGAAGCGGGTAAATTAACCCTAGAGCAGCAGCCTTTTGAACTGAATAAATGCATTGGAGATACGGTTTATTTACTTGATTACCGGGCCTCACAGAAAGGCATTAATATGAGTTTTTCGATAGCCAGCGAACTGCCCAAAGGCTTTTTAGGCGACGCAACCCGATTACGGCAAATATTAATGAATTTATTAAGCAATGCGATTAAATTCACCGAAAATGGCAATATCGAGGTTAGGGTCATTGGCCATAAAGGCGAGAACGATTGCTGGCAGCTTAAATTCTCAGTCATTGACAACGGCATCGGCATCTCAGCAGAAAATCAGCAGAAGCTATTTCAATCATTTTCACAAATCGACGCTTCAATCACCCGTAAATATGGTGGCACCGGATTGGGACTGGCGATTTGCTACCAGTTAACCACATTAATGGGCGGACAATTATGGCTTGAAAGTGAAGAAGGGGTCGGATCAACCTTTCACTTTACCTTACCGCTAACGTCGATTGAATTAAAAGACGACCAACTAAATCCCACCCAAACCAACCTTAAAGAAAAGAAATCCAGATTGATACCACTGCGTATTCTGATTGCCGAAGACAACAAAATTAACCAGCAGCTGGCTTTAAAACTACTGGCCTATTTAGGCTATGCGGCCGATGTCGCCAACGATGGACAAGAAGCCATAGACGCACTACACCAACAAGCTTACGATGTGATTTTAATGGATATGCAAATGCCAGTACTTGATGGTGTCAACGCAACCAAACAGATTGTTAGTTTATGGCCTGATGAACGACCAACCATTATCGCCATGACGGCCAACATTCTGCCTCAAGACAGAGCAAAATGTATGGACGCTGGCATGGATGATTTCGTTGCCAAACCGGTTGAAATCGATTTGCTGGTGGATGCGTTATTAAAATGCAAAAGTATCACCAATGAGCAGGCCCCTGTCCTGCCTTTAGCTGATGCGAAGCCTAAGCCCGAAGCTAAGCCCGATAAGAACGGCATCGCCACACCAAAGGTCGCGCCAATGATGAGCGCTGAAAACACCAAACCCATTCTGGATATCCCCCTTATCGCCCAACGATTTGATGGCATATTTCATGTCTACCTCAACATTAGTGAATTATTTATTGCTGAATACAAAACCATGTTGACTGATATCAAAACAGCCCTAGACACCGAGGATGCAGCACAATTAAAACTCACCGCCCATACCCTAAAAGGCGTGCTAAACAACCTTTATGCCCAAGAAATTGCAGGGCCTGCACAAGCACTGGAAAAAATGGGCAAAGATAACAGCATCGAAAATGGCTTTGAAAAATACCACAAATTAGAATTTGACGTGGGCTTGTTAGTTATTGAGTTGCAACAACTGTTGTTAAAAGAGAACGCTAAATAAATTGATCCAGATCAGTTTATTGTGAGCCTTTTTGACTATACTAGAACGCAAGACAGCGGGTATAAATGCTCCGCCTACGGTTAAATAGTCACTAACTTATTTGTAACAGTATTATGAAAATCAAAGACGATTGTTTTAAAGTTGAGCAAAAGCTGGTCATCAAAACCAGCTTAACCGATTTGGTCAACCAACCAACGGATAGGCAACAAAGACCTTGCCCCGGTTGCCGCTTTGCCGTCGGTCATAATCGCTCAAGAGTCTCTACCACTTATTGTTCTGCCAACTGTTCTGCTGCCCCCCGCGAAATGTCGAGCGATCCTGAACGTTACCCTATTGAGGTGGGGATTGTGCCTTTGGTTTATGCGTTTTATACCATGAGACTGATGATGCCTTGTTGGTCGTGTGAAGGCCATGCAGACGCAAACGGGGTAACACAGAAAACGCCAAAGTTGTGGTTTTATACCACCAGTGATTTTTATCCCAAACTGGTGGCTCAATATGTCAGTGCATTAAAGGGCAGCCATCAAATTGAAAACCATTGGGCGGTACGGCTGCTGCCATTTTCGCAATCAATGTTCACCATTACTTATTGCCTTGAACCCCAAGAGTCGGCAACCCAATTGGGCCAACTCAACTCATTACAAAACGACATCAAGGTGATAGCGCGCAATTTCAGACAAGAACTACATAAACTGGCTCGTCACTATATCGACAGAGCAGAAAAAAACGGATAAACAGTTTTAACACAGAATAAGTGACAACAGATGAATATCTTACATATTGCTGAACCCATCATTGAATCACTGCTCAAAGATCCCTACAAGGTAATTCCAGCAATGGTTGGCAACAGCCAAGCACACATTCACATCAATATTCCCGACTACTTTAATCAACTGCAACAATTTTACGGCAATACCATTTTGCCAGATTTGCCTACCGTCATTCATCGCTCAGGCATTGATTTTGATACCCTTCATTTTGGTTTGGTCATTTGCTTTGAAGAACCCGTCATATTAACCATGCATAACCAAGCACTCGAATTGCTTGGTAACAGTAAAGCATTAATCAGCCAGTTTGAAGTGGTCACCATTATCAACGCCAGCCTTGATCAAGAATCCAGAGATTACGGTCATCGTAACCGCTTTCCACATTTAAAGTTTCACCGTGACCGTAACGAACTACAACCGACCCCTTACTCTTTGTACACTCGCAATCCGTTTGACCCTGAACAGCGTAAACCACGAATTTCGTCTACCGTGTTTATCGCCAACCTGGTCGCTTATTTACAGTGCATGAAACAACGGGATTACCAGCAGATCGCCGAGAAAGGCAGCCAATCTCATTACAATATTTTCAAAGAAGAAGATATCAGCCAGATCATAGGCAAGGTCATTCTCGAACACCGCTGGGACGCCACCGAGGGCACCGGCGAAATCTCCATGCTCGACAACCGTCGTTCATTACACGCCAGCTTTATGCGTGA
>JBLGCB010000578.1:0-3485 GCA_047617105.1 Phenylobacterium sp.
ACCGTTATATCAGCATTTGTGTGGTGATGGTGATGATTTTCTCACTGCTTATCAGCTACATGAATTTGCTCGGCATAGATCAGACCAGCGAATATTATATGTTATACGAAGCCGAGGTGTTGAGTGAGCACTATCAACCGTATAGCGAGATTATTGAGTTTGACCCTCAGATTAAAGAGTATTACTGGGGCATTGATCAACTGCCGCAAACATACCGCCAGTTGCTGGATAAGACGCCAGCTATTGCGGGCAGGACCAACCTGTATTCGCTATCAGGCGGTGATGTTTATATTCTGCCTTATGCCATTAAACAGCCGCCCGGATTTTTTTATGTGATTCATCGCTTTGACGACGAGATTGGTATTGTCAATAACCGTCGGACATTCGATATTTTGCTCGTTGTCAGTACCCTGATGTTGCTGGTTTTATGCGGCTATATTTTCAGGCTGAATAAAACGGTCACTCAGCCGATTAATCAACTACATCACTGGGTTGAGCAATTGGGGCAAGCGGAACATTTACAGCCACCGCCTGCGCTGGTTTTTGCTGAGTTGCAACAAACCGCTATGGCACTGCATCAAAGTGTGCAAATTCAACAACAGCTACATGCCAATGAAGAACAGCGGTTGCAGCGTGAAAAAGCATTTCTCAGTACCTTGAGCCATGAACTAAGAACCCCGATGGCGATTATTAATGCTGCCTTGGCGGTGTTGGAAAAACGCAATGAATTGCCGGATAAAAGCGCCAAAGTGGTGGCTAAACTAAGCAAAGCCAACCGTACCATGGGCCAACTGTGCGAAACCTTATTGCAGTTATGGCGGCGGCAAAAAAGCAGCCAAGCACCACAAACCGTGATAGTGGCCGATATGGTCAATCAACTGATTGAGGAGTGTCAGCTATTACCGCTTGGCGTGGACTTATCGATTGAAACCACCTTTACAGGTCAGCCATCGGTGATAACTCAACCAGTATTGCTGCAAATTGTTATCGCCAATTTGCTGCGTAATGCCTGTCAATATGGCCAAGGGGGCATTATTGGCATTAATGTGATTATCACTGCTAGCGAACAATCGCTGGTAGTGACCAATGCTGCTGATGGTAAAGAGAACGGTGATGATACTGCCCAGCAAGGGCAATATGGCTACGGGTTGGGTTTGTATCTGGTTGAGGCGATATGTCAGCAACTGGATTGGCGGTTTGTGGTGGAATCAGATAAAGAACGATTTTGCGTGCGGGTGGACATGGTTTGAACGGATATCCAATGGTGCGCATAGCGCACCATTGGGTTAGAAATCGCGCAACCTTACACAAACTGGCAGTGGCTAAAATATTCGCCGCTGTGCAACCGAATATTGGCATCATCCTTAACAAAAGCCGCCAATAACTCATCTCTGCCAGCCATCGATTTTAATTCACAACCTTGTTGTTTAACAAATTCCGCCATATCTTCACTGGCAATATCCCAATTAATCGGTTCGCCAAGCAGTTTTAAGTGGTAATACAACAAACTTGGAATGGTGTTTTTAGGATGTTTTTGTGGCTCTAGCACTGAATAGATAAATTGGCTGCCGCTGCCAGTGAGATCTCTGATGGAATCAAATAACAAGGTGACGTCTTTTTCACTCAGATACATTAATACCCCTTCACAAATAAACAAGGTAGGGCGTTCAGGGTCAAATTCAGCCAAACCACCGAGCCGAGTTTTGAGATCTTGCTTGGCAAAATCAACACTCAAAAAGTGCATGTTTGACCCCTTGTTGCCTTGTTTATTCAGCGCTTGAGCTTTTACTGCTTGGGTGGCCGGGTGATCAATCTCAATAAAATTGACCTCGGCGTGTTGCTGATGTAAACGCCACGATAGGGTGTCAAACCCCGCGCCTAACATCACTACCTGAGTGGTGCCGTCGCTAATCGCCTGACGGGTCAGGGCTTCGACATGACGTTTGCGTAAAATATAATGCAAAGTGATACCCGGCAATAACAGCCGTTCTCTGATTTTAACCGAGATTGAAAACCATGGGCCGCTTAATTGTTTCAGCAGTTTGCGGCCAGTTTCGCTGTCTTGCAGAATTTGCCGGCCAACGGTAACAACATCATCATCAACCAAGTAGCTATAAGGTGAAGATTGGGCGATGTACAAAATACCCTGTAATACGGTAAACGCGGTTGAACTTGCTTCATTGTCTTTCATTATTTGGGCTCTTGGTAGAAGGTGATGCTTTTGGCGGATAGTTTAATGATGCGTTTGTTGTGGAGTCGATCTAAATATTGTTGTGCTTGCTCAATCTCGGCACTGGCCATATAGGCAAATCCTTCAGTGGTTATTTTTGCAACCGACTTGTTTGGTTCTTTTTTCGATGGCACCGCTTCGTGCCTGACTTGGTCGAGGAAAAACTTCAACCGATTATCTACACTTCCGTGGGCATAAATAAACGCTCGTTCGTCGATAGCCCGGACCCGGTTACTTAAGATCGACAGTAAACTTTTAAGGTAATTGGCGTCTTCATGGGCTTTTTGCCAAAAAACTTCTCGGGTTAACACAATCAGTTCAACATTGGTGGTGGCGGTCGCGGTAGCCGAGCGAGTTTGATCATCAATCAACGATAACTCACCAAACATATCACCTTTGCCTAAGGTGGCCAAACTAAGCTGACCCTCTGAAGCCGGGTCTGCGCGGGAGATGACAACCCGTCCTTTGTTGATAAGATACGCTTCGTGGCCAATCTCTCCTTCAGTGAATACTGACGAGTCTTTGCCCACCAGCAAGTATTCAAAACTGTCGGCAAAGCTGTCAAGCAAGGCGTTGTTTTCACCTAACGCGCTAAATGCCCACTTATACACGCGCTCAAGGTCACTGGCCATGGGCACAATATGCTCACCGGCGGGTTCATACCAAACTTTTTCTTCGAGTTTTTCAAAACCCAGACGTAGGTAAATACTGGCGCTTTGCACGCTGGCGGTGACAATAATATGGGTTGCCTTCCAGGCATAAGCGACATCACAGCCTGCTTTAAACAAAGAGCGAAAAACATCGCGGCGGTTCCTCCATTTGCCAGCAATTGCCAGCATTCCGGCATTGACAAAAAGTGGTGGCGGCAAATTTTCGGCTTGTGCTTGCTCGTTGGCTGTGGTTCGGTAACCACTGAAATCGAAGGTTTCGTCGGCGGGTAGTTGAATTTCACTGTCGAGGCTGACCCGCATGGTGCCTACGGGTATGCCACTTTCATAGGCGATAACACTGGCGACGTTGGGTACGGCGTCGAATTGATCAACCACTATCTTGGTTTGTGTTTCACCATATCGGCCTTCTTCTTCTGCATAGACCTGATAACGCAGATGATACACATCTTGCAGTTCTTTTGCTGTGGTGGCGACTTTGATTCGAATAGCCATGCTTTATTCTTCTGGGTTAAGGCGAGGTCAGACTTTGATTATAGACTGAGTTTTCAATTAATTAGAAGGTAATCATCAACTTTATTCATCTT
>JBLGCB010000579.1:0-3475 GCA_047617105.1 Phenylobacterium sp.
TGGTATTTAAAAAGTTATTCAATTCTTGATCACTCATCATATCAACAATCGGATGATAAGATTGAGGGGTTAAACCTTGGCCTAACATCACTTGCACCCAAGAGCTTTCACCAAATAACTCTTCGGTTTTTTTATAAGCAGCACCTGATTGAGAAAATAAATCCATACGATGACGCAGACTGTCAGGAATGTCCATTGAACGACAATGACGCCAAAACGGGGTATCTTGACGATCGGTAAGGTGGTAATGCAACACAATGAAGTCACGAATATTGTCGGCTTCAGTTTTGGATTGAAGATTAAATTCATCGACATGCGCTTGGTTAATACCATCGGAAGGAAACATCTGCATCAAACGGATGATCGCACGTTGAAACAAGTGAATACCAGTAGATTCTAGCGGCTCAATAAAACCTGCCGATAAACCGATAGCAATACAGTTTTTATTCCAGTGCTTACGCCTAGTGCCAGTTTGGTATTTGATCACCCTCGGCTCATTTAACAGTTCACCTTCAACATTATCCAATAACAATTGAATGGCAGCTTCATCACTCATATATTTGCTGCAAAAAACAAAACCATTGCCAGTACGATTTTGCAATGGAATACGCCATTGCCAGCCAGAATCTCGTGCGATAGAACGGGTATATGCCACTGGTTTTCCCGTGGTTTTGGTTTGTACTGCAATGGCACTGTCACAGGGCAGGTAATGGCTCCAATTATCATAGCCAGTATGTAAAGCCCCTTCGATCAACAAACCTCTAAAACCAGTGCAATCGATAAATAAATCGCCCTCAACCATCTGACCACTGGCCAGGGTTAGACTGCTAATATCACCTGAAACCTGGTCAAGGTTAACCTTGTTGATTTTGCCTTCAATCCGTTTACAGCCATGTTTATTAGCGATGTCTTGTAAAAACTTGGCGTAGAGGCCGGCATCAAGATGATAGGCATGATTGAGCTCTTGGTTGGCCATCACCGCAAAACGACCTTCACGGGCCGCGAGATGTTCAAAGCAATAATCTCCGATGCCCGATACCATCTCTTTTTGTTGACCCTTGAGCCAAAAGTGATGAAAACCCGCCGCCCAACAACCTTTGCCCAATACACCAAATGAGTGAATATAATCGCTGTTAACATCACGCCAGTTTTCAAAGGCAATGCCCAATTTAAAGGTGGCATTGGTGGCCGCCATAAATTCTTGCTCGTTGATGCCCATTAATTTATGCAGTATATGCAGGGTAGGGATGGTGGCTTCACCGACGCCAACGGTGGGAATATCATCAGATTCAATCAAACAAATGTCGAGGTTTTGGCCCAGCATTTTGCTCAACGCTGCGGCTGTCATCCAGCCTGCGCTGCCACCTCCGGCGATGACGACTCTTTGTATTTTGTTGGTTTTCATATGGTGTCGCCTTACCTTTTTAATTTATTGATTAAATCTGCGCGTAAATGCCGGGCAGAGTCTTCATCAAGTGGATGGTTTAAAATAGACCTCGCCGAAGGCGGTATATGATCCAAATCTTCTGCTTGATGATCAAAAATATAGTGATTGAAGATATGTTTCCATGCCTGACGTTGTTCTGGTGGCAGGCTTCTTAAGCTTAATATCGCCAGTGATAAAGCATTATTGGGTCTGCCCATAAATGCCGGACTGTCGCGCCACCAGTGAGAGACCAGCACGTTAAAGGCATCTAAGCCCTGCACATGGTGCCACCACATGCTTGGTAGAAACAAGGCATCGCCAGGTTCTAATTCTGCCACTTGTGCGGCCTCAACAGCGGTTTTAAATTTGGGATATTGATCATAATCAGGCTGGTTAAAATCCACTAAGCTGATTTCTTGGCCACCAGGGGCAAATTCAATGGGACCGACATAAAGGTTTGAGATTTGCTCTGGCGGGAACAAGGTAAAACGTCTTCGACCTACCACAGAGCAGGCAATGTTGTTGGGGAAATCATAATGGGCCGCAATGCTGGTTTTGTTGCCAATCCAGATGCTGGTCAGAGGTTTGTAATCCGTCAAGCAGCTGGCTGAGTTTTCAGCGCCAAACCCGGGCAACCACTGGTTAATTTCGGTGGAGCCGACATACATGGTGGGCGGGTGTTCGTCGTCTTGATGGCTTAATAACTTATCTAGCACCAGCGCCAAATCTACTTGCGAGCCAGTGTAGTTAAATCCATCCATGGCCTGATTATAAAACACCCGACCCTGGTTTTCGGGGTCACCAAAGCAAGCATTGACGGGTCTACCCTGGTAAAAGCTTTGAATGTAGTCAGCGGCCGCTTGGGCTGATTGTTTGCCTGCGATCACCACTGGCCAGTCTGCACCGAAGTCTTTTAATAACAGCGGCACAGTGGAGTTGAGCACCGACGCCGGAATATGCCCAGCGTGACAACCCTCGACAACGGCGACTTTATGACTGATGTTTAACACGGCCCGCTCCTGCTTTTTTTAATCGGTTTAGAGGCCTAACTGGGCATTTTTGCGGTTGAGTAAATCGCGGATATTCGATTGTGATGCGATGCTCATATAAATCGCTGCCAAATAACCGTTTTTATGCAATGACAGGATGACTTCATCACTAAGTTCAGCCAGCTTATCTTCGTTAACCGTATAAAACCCGGACATTTGATGTTTAGATTTGTCATTTAATTCAACATCGAGGGTAAAGGATTCAAGCAATTCTAGCTCAACTAGCGTGTTGATAAACTGATGAGAATCTTCAATACCATGATGTAACGCTTCCATCATATCGGCGGCGCGGTCGAGGTAAGGGGTGTTACTGCCAAATTCTAAAAATAACGGCTCGCCAACGTCGGTATTGACTCTAGGATTATCCATATCAATATGAAGTACCCGTCGCTGCACTTTAACGCCGTTTTCGGTGGCGTTTTGTGAGCCGATCAAAAATGGCTGGCGTTGGATGGTCAGTGGAATATAGGCGGCGTCCCACTGGTTGTCTTTAAGAAATAAATTTTCTTCATGTTTCAAGCCAAATAACGCCACTGCCATAAACTGGCCGCTGTTACTGTCTTTATGAAAAAAAATCGGATAATACGCCTGAACGCTACGAAATTCTTGCGGAAACGTCAGGGTACACCAGATATTATCGCCATATTTTGCCGAGCGTTCGGTGATCACTCTCGTTTTTTTGTGATCAATATTATTTACTAATACATTGTTAGCCATATTTTTTTGCCTTGTGCTTCTCGGAGTTAAAGTTTCGGCAAACCAAATTGCCTGATCTTATCCAATAATTGTCTGTTGGTCGGTAAAGCCGTGCGTAACTGTTGGGTTTTACGACCATTTTCATTAAAAAGTTGTTCTGCCCGTTGGGCCTGACGGGCAAAATGCCGTCTGGGTCTAAGTGTGGTCTCAAATCCCATACCATACAAGATATATTGATAACTGGCCGCCGGAAAAAGTGCTTCGGTCTGGCTGGCATCATAACTATAAGGGGTCTGGTGTTGCC
>JBLGCB010000580.1:0-3457 GCA_047617105.1 Phenylobacterium sp.
AGTTAACCATGGCCAAAATTGTACACTATTAAGCAAATTACGCGCACACAGCCCTAAATCAGGAGAACTAGGATGCAGGAAAAATCCCCACAACAAACAAGCAATGACCATCGAAACCAGCAACAAGACAATCCGCTTAACAGTATTTCGCAATACTTTCGTTGTTTGAACGCCAGTGATGCGCTTGCTCGTTATGGATTGGATACCGGCGCTTTTACCCGCCGAATTGCAGGGGCATTTGTGGCACAAAATATTAAAGCGGTTGAATTGATTTTACAGCGCGCCAATCAGCAAGGATTTAAAATATGGCCGATATCAGGCGGTATGAACTTTGGTTATGGCACATCAATGCCAGTCGAAGAAGATAATTACATTCTCGATTTAAGCGAGCTAAAAAACATTGTTTATAACCCCGAAAGCCAGAGTGTCACTATTGAGCCAGGTGTCAATCAGCAGGATTTAGCCGACTTTTTAGACTGTCACAAATTGCCTTATTTGGTCCCGACCACAGGCTTAGGCCCCAATGGCAGTTTAATTGGCAATGCACTGGACGCCGGTTATGGTTTAACGCCAGTATGTGATCACTTTGAAGCATTAAGTGACATTGAAGGCGTGTTTGGTAACGGCATCGCTTTTTCGAGTCATTTTAGGGATATAGGTTGTTATGCCATGGCCCAAAGCTGGTCTGCTGGCACCGGACCCAGCATAAATAGTTTATTACGCCAAGGAAATTATGCCGTTATCGCCCGGGCGACCATTCGTCTGGCACGCCAGCCGGAAGCCAGCAGAATACTGATTATACAATGGCCCAGCGAAAACGCTTTTATCCATTATCAGAGCGAAATATCCACCATCATGGAAGATATTCCAGGCATCGGTGGCATTATTTCAGTGAATGCACATCGAGGATTGTCAACATTTCCCGACGCGCCGCTGGCCAACCCACTGACAGGACAAGCACGGCTGGACTATCTCAATACGCTGGCCAAACAAAGAAAAATTGCCCCCTGGACATCTTTAGGCACATTATACGGTTCAAAACAGGCGGTAAAAGGCGCGGTAAAGGACATTCGCAGGCGTTTACCCGAAGCCAGGGTGCTGGCATTTACAGTATCGACAATCAAAAAAATATCTTCAATGGTCAAATGGTTGCCCAAAAGTATGTTGGGAGATATTCACCGTCAAATCAGCACACTCGAAGAAACCATCGGTTTTGCCGAAGGACGTCCGACCAGCTCATTTTTACAAATGGCTTATGCCCTAGACGATAAAGGCCACCAAATGACTCGGCAAAGTAATCCGGCCAAAGATGGCCAAGGCATTTTGTGGTATGCACCTTTAGTGCCGATGAATAAAAAATATGTCAAAAACTATTTAAAAGCAATGCGCGATACCCTCTATCAACATGGTTTCGATAATTTGTTAGCGCTTACCGCCCGCTCAAGTCGTGTCCATTGCGGTACCATCCCACTGCTGTTTAAAAGAGACAATCCCCAGGCCGCTTTACGCGCCAAAACCTGCTACCGAGCTTTGGTGAAATTGGGCATCAGTATGGGAATGCCCCCTTATCGTATCGGCGCAGAATATATGACCGAAATCTATCCTGCCAAAAACACTGGTTTTGCCCGTTCCTTGCATGATATCAAAACCCAACTCGACCCTAATGAGGTCATCGCACCGGGTCGTTATCTTGCACCGTTTGAGTGACATGATGAACCATCCGCCACCGGCTAGTTAAAAGCGAACATTAATTCACAACTTGAGCCGAGTACTCTGAAGCAACCGCAAAGCTTTTGTAAAGCTTTTGTAAAGCCTATTAGACTCAACAAATCTGTCCATCACATCCTGACGAGCAATCATGCCGTCAGCCAATTGGGTCAGCAACATCTGGTTGGTCGAGGCATCTTGACGCACCACTATTTTATTGAGGCTATCAATAAACTGGGCATCCGTCAGTACCCAAGTCGTATGTTTTAACGTGCCGCTGGTCAATCCCATCACGACTTCAATCCGTTCGCGGCTTTCAGGGGTATTATAATATCCCCAAGCCACACGAGACAGGCACCATTGAGCGGTAGTAAAGCGCCCGGTTATGATTTAAAATGCTTCATCTTTTAACAATAGAGCAAAGCGTCATGAGTTTTTGGAAGTTATTATCTGGTGCAGCCTCAGGCGTGACTACGGCTATTGGCCAAATGACCTCGAGTGGCGATAACAGTACCATTGGCGACAAAACAGCCGCTGTGATTAAATTACCGACGAGCGGCCAATTTATTGGCAAAACAGCTCAGCTAGCAGCGGCGTTTGAACACGCTGAGCAACAAATTGCTGAAACATCGGTCTATTTTGATTTGCTGATTGCCGTCGCTGCGGTGGGTTTATCTTGTGCCGCTTGTGATGGAGAAATTGCCAGTGAAGAAAGCCAAGAAATTGATGATTTTATCCGCTCAGTTGATTCGAGTGAATTACCGCTGCATATTAAGGAAAAAATTGAAGGTATTGCCAAAAATCCGCCAGACATCAACACCGCTTTTGCGTTGACACAAAAAATAGGCTTGGATTCTTACCAATTGTTTACCTATGTCATTGAAGTGGTCACTCAGGCAGATGGCATTGTTCATGCGCAAGAAAAACAGTTTAAGCAGTGTTGGGATGAATTGGTCGCAGCATCTAAAATATAGATTTTTCCCTCGGGAAAACAATATGGGAAACAGCGTGGGACAGTCACTTTTTCTCCTTTTTCCTCTTTCTGTCAGCATCTAAACACCCATTATCTTCGATCTAAAAGCCCCAATACAAAAAACAGCATAACCCTTCAGTAACACCAACCCACATTAAAACTTTAATCGCCTTTGGGTCTTAAAGAAGCCTTCTGCTTGCATCACCTTTGATTTTCCTGGCAAAATTTGTTCTAAACATTGTGCCGGGGACAAATCATCAAAAAGCCCTAGAATACCGCTCGTCAACAAAAATGACATGACAAAAAAATAGCATACAAAACAAATAACAAACATTAATAAAAAAGAGTAAACAACTGTGAAATTAAGTAACGTATTAAAATCAACTGCCATCGCCGCTATCACTGCTTCTGCCGGTATCACTATGAGTGCCTATGCAACAGATGAAGAATTTGACATCGGTGGCCGTCTCATTGAACCTATCACCATTACCGAAGTACAGGGTTTGGGTTTTCCTGAGCAAGTAGCTGGCACCCTTAACCCGGTTACCGTGTTACCTGATGACAGTTTGGCAGCGCAGTTTACTGCCGCTGGAGAACCCGACCGCAACATCACCATGATCGTCGTTGAAGGTTCTGTCGTGATAAGCACTGCAAGTGGCGGTACGGCAGCGACAGAAATTACGGTCGATAATTTCAGCTTTGGCGGTAATAGTAATATTGCCCCTGACGGTTCATCAGCCTTTGACAGCAATGGTGCTTTAACCAATATTCGTGTTG
>JBLGCB010000581.1:0-3423 GCA_047617105.1 Phenylobacterium sp.
GTCGAGTCCTCGCTCGGTGGCAATCCACAATAAACCCTGCTGGTCTTGGTAGATATCGTTGATCCAATTTGCCGACAGGGAGTTGGCATCATCAGGATCGTGGCGGAAAACCTTCATTGTATAGCCATCGTAGCGATTCAACCCGCCTTGAGTGCCAATCCACATAAACCCCAGCTTGTCTTGCCACAATGCGTTGACGGTAGACTGAGATAACTGTGCCTGCTGAGCCAGCGGATCGAAGCGAATATTACTCTGAGCAGATGACAGCGCGCTATAACAAATGGCCAACAGGCCGATTATGGATGTGAAGAAAAACGACAATGGAAGGCGGGAAAATACGCTTACGCTAGAGTTCATAGTTTGGCGCAATGGTTTGTTTTATATGGCTTAGTGACTAGAGTATAACCTAAGCTTGTTACTCTGCCAGATAATTGCTTTAATTGACCCCTCTAGGGTGAAAGAGACGTCAATTCGCGGTTAATTTGGTCCTATATTCACCCCTTTGCCACCGCCTAGGTTATTCAGTTTCTAACAACAACTGGGGGTCTAAACGCACCTTATACCAGTTCATTCGCCAGTCCAAATGAGGGCCGGTCACACGTCCAGTAGCGCCAACTTGTGCAATAACATCACCCTGCTTGATGACATCACCTTCTTTGACCAAAATCTTGCTTAAATGAATAAACGTCGACGTAATGCCGAAACCATGTTCAATAATCAAAGTACCGCCAGTGTAATACATATCATCATGGGTCAATACCACTATGCCCTGCAATGGTGCCAGCACTTTGGTGCCTGTCGGCGCGGCAATATCGAGGCCAAAATGTGGCCGCTTAGGCACACCGTTCAGCACCCGCTGACTGCCATAAACACCACTGATTCGCCCTTGCACCGGTTGTTTGATGTCGCTAAGAAAATCCAAACGTTCAGTGTCTACCGCACGGGCCTTCGCGACTTGTTTGCCATTGGCAATAATCCGAGCCAGCACGTCTTTTGGCGGCGAAACATATTTTTTATCAATGCCTTTAATGTCTTCGACTTTATACTTGCGCTTGCTCAAGGTCAGCGGTTTAATTTCCACTTCACCCGATTGGCTGATCACTTTAAGCTCGTGCTGCAACTTGTCATCGCGACCAAAACCAAACACAAAATCACCATTGGCTGAGACTTTTAACGGTTTTTGGTTTAACAATACCTTGGCACCTTGGTGGGTTTTACCAATCACCATAGAACCTTGGGTTAACTGGCCTTTTAATACCACACCCTTAGCGGGCTGATGCGCACTGACCGTAAAACTCATCACCAAACCCATAATAAGGTTGAGCGGTAAAACTAATTTATTCATACAATAGCGCCTTTTGCGACCCCTTCAAACGCGGTCACTTGATAAGTGGCTTCGCTGTTAAGGGCTTGTAATTGGCCATTCATAAATTCGGCCAGACATTCTACGGTGGTATCACAGGGAACGATTTCAGTGCATTTACGCGAAATCACCAGTTCAAAATAACCCTGCATCGATTCATAACCAAAGGCGTAATAATCATCTTGGTTGGCTGGGGGTTTAATCTGTAACAGTGCATCAAAGGTCAGTTGGTCTTCGACACTGGCCAAGTAAATATCTTTCCAACGGTCAGACCAATACTTTTGCAAACGAGGGCTTTTCATGCCATTTTCGTGCACCAATACTTTTGAACGATGTCCGTGAGTGATGCGCTGACAATTGCCATCGTGTTTTTTTAAGCCGTGGGTATAGTGATAATAAAAACCATTGATGTTTTCGGGGCGTAAATTGAGGATAACCTTTTCGACGTTATCAGGCAGCTGGGCATGAATCTTATCAGTCAAAAATTCAGTCACACTGTCAACCGTCACTTCTTGTGCGTTAATTAGGGCAAACGCTTGTGCTGGAGAAAAAATGCTAATGTCATCGGCGTTACTGCTGGTAAAAGTGATCAGCGTGCCATTATCATTTTCGCTGATAGTGGTCACAGGGGCAAGTTGTGGTACTGCCAGCTTATGATCCAGCACGTCGTCAATTAAACCTTTGACTTGTTTTTTCACTTTGGCAAAATCTAATACCATGCTCTGCTCATCTAAAGAGCCGACTAGGGTTAAGTCGACAATCCAGCTTTCGCCGATCACCCCACGTTTAGGGCAAAGGTACGAGAAATCAATGACCGTGAGGTCGTTTACAAATAATTGCATAGGAGTTTCTTTGGTTCTTGAGTATCTATAATGTCAAAAATAAGACAATGGCTTATTTTTTGTTTGCGAGCGCGCATTATAGGCCAGTACCAAGCTAAAATCAGTCGAAACCCTGCCCCAACAGCAGTTTATTTCTCATTTTTCTCCAACCAACCGTTTAAAATCCCGATTTGACCCATTTTATAAGCGGCCAGCGTCAATCTGATGGCGTTCGACAGCAGTTTACTGTCGTCCCAACCGGTGACTTTAGAAATTTCCTGATAACATTCGACGCCCTCAGGCGACAAATATCCCCTTAATTCTTCATGACCCTTTTGTTTTTTACGCTCACGATAGTTTTTTTGTTTCTCAGCATTGGTTAATGCTTTTTTCTTTTCGGCCATAACCGCTTCCACCCTGTGTATTTGTCAACTCGCCCTAATGACTGATTATAAGTGTACTTCATTTGTTGCAAAAAATTAATCCTTGGCCATTAAAGATTATTTCGTGTCAGAGGTTTAAGACGCCACCATCAAACTCTGATACTGCTCCAGCGCATATTGATCGGTCATGCCACTGATAAAATCCAGCATCAAGCGGCTGCGATAATAGATTTCCCACAGCTCGTATTCGGCCCCCGACGCTTGAGTTTTAAGCGCGTCTTCATAAGCCCGGCGATGTTTACCTGGCAATCTGTTGGCCAAACGGCTTTCTCGAGAATGCTTTTTAACATGTTGCCACTCTTTATTTAATAACCCCTGAAAAGCCTCACGAGGTAATTCTAGTAAAGGTTTGTAATAATCTAGCAAACCTTGGATCACTTTATAACCACGCAATTCTTGTAGCTCAACTTCATGGTGACTAAATACATGGGCTAGTGCCACCAATTTAAAGGTTTCGGTGAGTTTATGGGCCGGGCTGTCGTCTTCTAATAATGCGCCGTTAAAACTGCCATGGTAAATCGCCTCAATGTTATCAATAAAACGACTCACCGCATGGCTGGTCAAAATATGGTTGAGGCTGACCCGCAAGTTAACAAAAAACTGATTGTCTTTGTCGATGGATTCCTGATCAAAGCGTTTTTTGGCTTTATCCAAAATATCGCGAAAGCTTATCGGCCCGTCATAAGCAGGAAATACCGCTTTATCCGCGGGTATGCCTTGGTCACTAAAAGCTTTAATCAATAACTGGTATAACTGTTCTACGCTAAGAATATCCTTCTCTACCGCATCTTCAATA
>JBLGCB010000582.1:0-3409 GCA_047617105.1 Phenylobacterium sp.
TACGCTTGATACTAAAACAGAGTCTAGCAGGTATCTGTACAAAAACACAGAAAACGATGGAATTAATCACAATAATCCTGGGGAACTTGCATCAATGGTCCAATTTGGACACAGCCTTCTGTCTTAGGCGCAAACAAACTACTTTACAATGACGACACCGTTCAAACAGGGAATCAACGCAACAGTTCGATAGACAAGACTGCAATAAACCACCAGATCCACCGCCCTCCCTCGATTCGTATTATTTCTACCCACCAAATGTGCAATAACTTACCAAAACAACAAAAAACATAGACACGGGCAGCATTTGCCAGTAATTTGTGCGCATGACGTCAAAGCTGCCAATTGTTCTCGTATAACATCAATGAACAGCGCTAAGCCAACATTAGGCCAAACAATTAATTTTACGGAAACAGTTCTCATCTAATGCGATTTAAACAAGACAATATATTATTCTTTCAGTCGTTAAAGAAGTTTGCTCTGGCCACCGATGGTTTAGAGATTTTAACCAATACTCAAGCGTTTAAAACGCGCTTATTTGAGCTGATTCAAGCTGCCAGCCAGCGTATCTATCTGTCGATGCTTTATCTCGAAGATGATGAAGCCGGACGCGAAGTATTACACGCTTTATATCAGGCCAAACAACAGAATCCGGCGTTAGATGTTAAGATTTTTGTCGATTTTCATCGCGCACAACGTGGCCTAATCGGCGAAGCACCAGGTTCGGGTAACGCCAAACTCTACCGTGAATGTCAGCAGCAATACCAGCATCCCATTGATATCTATGGCGTGCCAGTCAAGTCCAAAGAAGTCATGGGCGTGCTGCATTTAAAAGGGTTTATTTTTGACGATACGGTGCTGTTCAGCGGGGCCAGTATCAATGATATTTATCTGCATCAGCTCGAGCGTTACCGCTACGACCGTTATCACGTTATCCACCACCAGCCGTTAGCGCAAAGTATGGTCGATTTTTTAGAGCACAATTTTATTACCTCTACTGCGGTACAAAAGCTGACCAATAGCGAAGTAACCCCCGCCAAAAAGATGAAAAAAGCGGTGGTGCAACTCAAACGTCAACTCTCCAATGCCCAATATCACATTGATAAACCACTGCCTGTGGCCCATAACGGCGTTGCTATCACACCACTGGCGGGTCTGGGATCTAGACGCAATATCCTCAATAAAACCATTCAGTTTATGATCCGCTCCAGTCAGGAAAAACTGGTGATGCTCACCCCTTATTTCAATTTGCCACCAGTGCTAAATAAAGAAATCCGCAAGCTACTGAAAAAAGGCCGCACGGTGACCATGGTGATTGGCGATAAAACCGCCAATGATTTTTTCATTCCACCAGATAAACCTTTTACCACCATTGGCGGCTTACCTTATGTTTATGAAACCAATTTACGCCGCTTTCTGCAAAAGAATCAGAAGTTTGTTAATTCGGGCCTGCTAAACGTACATTTGTGGTCTCACGAAAACAACAGCTTTCACCTCAAAGGCATCAACTCTGACGATAAAATGCACCTGTTAACCGGTAATAATCTCAATCCCCGCGCTTGGCGATTAGATTTAGAAAATGGCTTATTGATTCAAGATCAGCAAAAAAATCTGCTTAAACCTTTCGCCGATGAGTTAACCACCATCATGACCCATACTCAACGGGTAGAGCATTTTAAACAGATTGAAAGCATCAAGGACTATCCACCACCAGTGCGCAAGTTATTACGTAAGCTTAAGACCACCAAGATAGATTCCATAATTAAAAATATAATTTAAAGCACGCTGAACAGTTACAGTGTCAGCGTCGGACCATTATCTCTAAGCCAATTAGAGGCGGTTTTATGTTCTGGGTAATAACGTTTTACTTCAGACCAGAAGCGAGGGGAATGGTTTAAATGGGTCAGGTGACAAAGTTCATGTACGATAACATAATCGGTCACCCAATCTGGTGCCATCATCAGTAAGTAGTTAAAAGTCACTTCACCTTTGGCACTGCATGAACCCCACCGCCTTTTATAACTACGAACTTTTAAGCTTGTGTGTTTTACGCGCATCCGATCACAAAAGTACGCTAATCGATGGCTTAAATAATCAGTTATCTGTTGTTTATACCACCCTTGCAGTAATTTTTTAACTGAAGCTTCAAAGTTGTCACTTTTCACTCGGTTAGACACGCAAACAAAGAGTTTTCCATTGACCAACTCCACAGAACTTTTCGCGCCCGGGCTGATTTGTAACGGATACTCAGTCCCTCGGTATAAAAAGGTTTCGCCATCGATAAACTGCTTTTTAGCCTGTGTTTCTTGCTCTGCCCAACCTTGCTGAGATTGCAGTTTCTCTAGCACCCAGCCAGTTTTAAGGGCAATAAATTTATGAATGAGTGCCGCAGGTAATAAAGCGGGGGCGAGAATTTTAACTTTGCCACGACGAACCACAATCGATAGGGTTTTGCGCCGAGATGAACGGCTCAGCTGATATTCAAATGCAGACATGAAAAAACAACAATGTGCTTGATAAAATATGCGAGCATTATTCACTAATCGGGGCTAAATAGCGAGTATAAAGGTTTGTTACAACAAAATATTGCTCTAGTGATTCAAGCTGCTACTATAACTACATAAAAACAACTAGGACTCAAGTATGCAGTGGTTTACCAAAACCTTTGACCAATTAGACATCAACCAACTCTATGAAATCCTTAAACTTCGTGTCGATGTTTTTGTGGTAGAACAAACCTGTTATTACCCCGAACTCGATGATTTAGACCGTCACGAGGAAGCACGTCATGTATTCGCCTATGAAGGTGGCCAGCTAATCGGTTATCTGCGTTGCCTGGCACCAGGTCAGGTGTATGATAATGATTCTGCCATTGGCCGGGTTGTTATCGCAACACCAGCGCGAGGCCGAAACTTAGGCCATGAATTAATTCAACAAGGCATTATCGCCTGTGAAAACAGCTGGCCCGAACACAACATTCATATGTCAGCACAAGAACACCTACAAAAATATTATCTTCAACACGGCTTTAAGACAGTGTCTGAGCCCTACCTCGAAGATGATATTCCGCACATCAGTATGTTAAGAGAGATTACACCATCAACATGAATACAAAGAACGACCTTTTACCCAAAAACCCCGATTATGACACTGCCTGCAATCTGATTGATGCCGATGACCCGGTATTTTGGCAGCCTGTTATCCAGCATATTTGCCAACAACATCAAATTGACGTCACCCCTTTTGTTTGTGTCAACGGCTGGGCCAATGGCATTTTTATCCTCGAAAATGACCTGCTGATCAAAATAGTGCCGCCGAACTGGGGTGCTCAGGCAACCAGTGAAATTATCGGCTTAACCTTAGTGGCACAGCATGATTTATCAGTCGCAGTACCACAACTCATTGCCAC
>JBLGCB010000583.1:0-3381 GCA_047617105.1 Phenylobacterium sp.
GTACCGACCTGATGCATGGTGCCATTACTGAAGACAGCGATCATAATCTGTGGATTGGCACCGACAATGGCTTAAACCGCTTTGACCCCCAACGCAAAAAACTAACCCGCTTTATGCACAACCCAGCAGACCCCAGCAGTATCGGCTCACCCAGCATTGAATCTTTATATCAAGACCGTCAGGGCCGATTGTGGATCGGCACCGTCAACAGTGGCCTCGATCAATTCGACCAAGCCAGCGGCACTTTCAAACATTACCGCCATGACCCAAACAATAGCAACAGCCTGAGCAACAACTCCGTTCATACCATTCACCAAACCGCTGATGGGTTATTGTGGCTCGGCACCGAAGCAGGACTCAATAAATTTGATATCGCCAGCAACACTTTTACCAATTACCGCCGTCCTCAGGGACTAAGCAATGACGGTATCATGGGCTTAATCGAGGATAAATCTGGCTTGTTATGGCTAACCACCAACAAAGGCCTCAACCGCTTTGACCCGCGCAGCGAAACCTTTCGGGTTTATCACCGCAGTGATGGCATCCAGCATGAAGAATTTGCCATGGGATCGTACTTTGCCACCCCATCCGGACAAATCATGATTGGTGGGGTTAATGGCTTTAATACCTTTTCTCCGCAAGACATCAAAGATGACTTAGCTGAACCCGCTATCGTATTCAGCCAATTTTTACTCAACAACCAGCCAGTGCCCGTTCGCAGCAAATACCCACTCTCCCCCTTGATTGACAATATCAATCACACCCAAACCCTGGTGCTAAAACATACCGACTCGGTCTTTACCTTTGAATTTGCCGCGTTGCATTTTGCCAGCCCCAAAGACAACCAATATGCTTACCAGTTGGAGGGGTTCGACAAACACTGGATTGCAACCGACCCACACAACCGTCGTGCCACTTATACCAATCTCGATCCGGGCCGATATGTATTTAAAGTCAAGGCCAGTAACAGCGACAATACTTGGACCGCTCAACCCCGACGCATCAAAGTGACCATACTACCGCCCCCTTGGCTTACCTGGTGGGCATATACCCTTTACATCACCGTTGTAGCGGTCATTATCGGCATTTTCATCACTTTAGCGCTGAAAAAACAAGCCGCAGAACGCCAGGCTGCCCGCGTGCTGATGGCCAGCGAAAAGCAACTCACGTTGGCATTATGGGGCAGTGGTGATCAGCTTTGGGACTGGGACAAAAAACACGGGATAATGGAACGAAAAAACATCTTAAGTTATTTTGACTTACCAGCCACAGAAGTCATGACCCAAACCGAACAACTGTCGATGATGGTTCACCCTGATGACACAGAGGCATTTCATCTCGCCCTATCGACCCATTTAAAAGGCCATACCGAGCATTTTGAAAGCACCTATCGACTCAAAGACAAACAAGGCCAATGGCGTTGGGTACTCGATAGGGGCAAAGTGGTCGAAACCAGCAGGCACGGTGACATCAAGCGCATCACCGGCACCATACAAGACGTGCATAATGCCCGTATGGCCAAAGAGGCATTGCGAGATTTAAATGAAAATCTAGAGCAAAAAGTTGGCCGTAGAACCCAAGCATTACAAGACTCCATAGACCAGCTAAAAGCCACCCAAAAGCAGCTGGTTGAGGCCGAAAAAATGGCTTCACTGGGCAATTTGGTGGCGGGGGTCGCCCATGAGGTGAATACCCCACTGGGCATTTGTATCACCATGGTCAGTTTACACCTAGAAAAGCTCACTTCGCTGGAGCAGAAAATTCTGGCGGGTAAAGTCAGCCGCAAAGTCATCGACAGTTATATCGCTGATAGTCGAGAGTCTCAGGTATTGGTTGAAAGCAATTTACACCGGGCGGCAGAGTTGATTCAAAACTTCAAAAAAATCGCCGTTGAGCAAACCGCAGACAGCTTCGAAAAAATCGATTTTAATCGTTACATTCAAGACATTATCAACAGCATCAAACCCCGGCTCAAAGACCAGCCAATCCAAATAGTACTGACATCAGAAGAAAACTGGTCAATAGACACCTGCCCCGGTGCTTGGTGGCAAATCGTTTCAAACCTGATTGAAAATTCGCTGACCCATGGCTTTAGCCAAAACAGTGAGGGTGAAATCACCATCAGCGCCGCCATTAAACAAAATCAGCTCCATTTTCACTACCGTGACAATGGTCACGGTATGAACCAAACAACGTTGGAAAAAATCTACGAACCGTTTTACACCACCAGCCGACACCTAGGCAATACTGGCCTTGGTATGCATCTGGTGTATAACCTAGTGGCGCAAAAACTTGGCGGCAGTATTCGCTGTCAAAGCGAAGTTGATCAGGGGGTGGATGTTTGGATTGAGATCCCGCTGTCATCATTAACAAGTTAACCCTTTGCAAGATAGAAGGGTTTTTCCTTGCCAACCGATAAACGAAAACTAAGTCGTCAAAACAAATATTGAACAGATAAATAAGCTTTAAGAATAATATCCCGGTTGATATCTGATTCACCAATGGTTGTTTGATTATTCGTCTCGGCAGTATAAAATTTCCAGTCCCCATAGAGGCTTGCATTTAACAATACGCGTTGTTCAAAAAAGCTTTTTGCATAACCCACTTTTACACGGGGATTAAAATAAACCACGTTCTGATCTTTATCAATCAGATCTGAAAATGACTCATCATCATTGAACTTAACACTACTTATACCAAAATATAGTTCGAACGTACCGTAAAAACCGTTATAATTAATGGATGTCGCTTTAAAACCGAGACCAAAAGATCGAAATGTAACATTACGCAACAAATCACTGGTAGAGGCCACTTCTTGATTTTGTCTGATTAAAGTATAAGGTTTCCGATAATCATTCACAAAAACGATATAATCCATACTACTGCTTTTAGTCCTTTCGCCAATAAAACCAACATGGAGATCTCTAAATTTTGTTTCAAAATCTAACTGTTCTCCTTGCTCAAGCCGAATGGTTTCATCATTATGATTGCTATAAAAAGAATCCTCTAATGCGGTAATATTAGAAGTAAAATCCTCATATTCATAACTCACGAACCAATCTTTTGAAAACTCATAACTACCCAGTAAACGCAGATAATCATCGGTATTATCACTACCACCAGTATCACTACTTTCGCCAATTGACGTTTCATAACGAAGAAAATTGCTACGATAGTCAGAAGGATATAGAGGATCATTATAGTAATACTCAATCCACCACACTTTAGTGGCATCAGTATCTGTATCAAACCTCGCCATATCAGGCATTGACCAATTGGCCAAAGCCACACCTGTGGTAATCGAATGGTTGGTCTGATTTGCTTCTTGTGCCTTTGCCCTTTGACCTGCATTCACTTCTTCATGCTCATCCAAGCTGTCTG
>JBLGCB010000584.1:0-3315 GCA_047617105.1 Phenylobacterium sp.
ATACCGAGCCGTTAAATGACCAAGCGATGAATGTTTATATTCCAGTGGCGAAAAAAGAATCTAATGTTTTTTTCAACAATGAAAATGGCCGCTTAAACAATGTATCAAAGCAAAGTGGGGCTGACTTGTTGGGCAATTCTCGCAGTGCGGTTTACCTGGATATGGACAATGATGGCGATCTTGACCTGGTATTGAACAACTACCACGAAAAGGCGGTGGTTTATCGTAATAATAGCGAAAAAAACTCGCACCATTGGCTTAAAGTTAAGCTTATCGGCGCACCAAAACATGGCGTTAACCTTGATGCTATCGGCGCGCAAATCATTGTCAGTAGCATTGATGAGCAGACTCGATGGCGTGAGGTTCAAGGGTCGACCGGTTATATGTCAGTGCACCCTAAGGTGCAGCATTTTGGCCTTGGTCAGTTTAACAAAGCCCAGATTCAGGTGAGGTGGCCCAATGGCCACCGCACTGTACGTAATGTTACGGCCAATCAAACAGTGGTGGTGACTTATGGTGATTAAGGTTTGCTATTTCTTTTTGAAGCTCACACTGTCGGTGATCTGCTTAAATTGAGCCAAAAATTGTTCTGCCTGGATTTTTGGGCTTAATCCTGAGATTAACAAAATGCGATCAGGCTGATAAGCAATGGCTTGGTAAACCACTACCGCTGAGCCACTTTGGTTGTCAGTTGCCTCGGCGATAATACGATAAGCCTTAATACCGGCAATGGTGAAGCCTTCTGCCTGGTTGATGGTGATATCGCTTAGCCCCGGTGCCTTGTGAAGTTGCTCTGTGGCAAAAGCGGCATTATCGGTGACCGGTGTTTCAGTAAGCGAGGTGTTGATGACCATCAGTGGTACTACCGATTTGCTTCTGTCATAAGGGGAGTTATCTTTTAATACCAGTGCGTTGGCGGTACGTTTGATAAAGTGCAGTTGACTACTTTGGTTGACGGTAAAAGGCAAGCCATGAAATAACTGGGCACTGGTTTGGCGTAACCAGCGAGCCGAGAGCAATGATTTTTTCAGCACTGGTTGTATGGTTGAGGCCATCGCGGGCGGATAACTGGCCACCAGTAAAACGGTGCTGATGGTATCGCCGAACATCAGGGTCAGCTGTTCAAAAGGAGTGCCACTGATGGATTTTTGGCTTTTCATTAACAGCGCTTTTCTGCCGCTGATGTTAAGTTCTTCGATGATGGTTGTTTTGGGATTGTTTTTTTGTATTTCACTGATACTCAGTGCCAATGGCTTAAAGTTTTCACTCAGGCGTACTGTCGAGAATGTTTCGAGTTGCTCAAAGCCAATAAAGTGGTTGGCTGAGGCAAATCCTTGAGGCATATCAATCACCAAATCCAGCGCCTTAATATGGTGTTCTTGTGCGATTGCCATTGATGTGATGGTGAAGCTTAACCATAGGGCGATGATTTTAAACAAAGTGTTATTCATTGGCGATAAACTCAAAGGGTTGATAAATAGACGTAGGGTGGACACGTTTTTTTGCCCACGCATGACTCAAAAGGTTGATAAATAGACGCAGGGTGGGCAGTCTTTTTTGCCCACGCGTGACCTTACCGTTGTAGGGTGGGCAGCTTTTTTTGCCCACGCGTGACCCTGCCGTCAAAGACTAACCGAGAACAACGTAATTCCCCAACCAATATCGTATATTCAGATCTTATTTTGGATCCTTAGTCACGCAGTTTAACCATTGAACAGCACAAAGCCAAGCGTCCAGTAGCAAAGCTTGTTATCTAAGGCTACAATGCCGCAACAAACCAGTTAAACCTGACAGTTAAGCCTGATACCCAGATAATGAAAATATTACACCTCGGCAAATATGCGCCACCTTTTTTTGGTGGCATCGAAAACTACATGATGGACCTGAGTGAAGAATGTGTTCATCAGGGCTGTGAAGTGGCGGCGATAGTCCATGATCATCAATTTGGTGGTCAGTTCGAACAGCTGGTGATCAACGGCGTGACCATTTTTCGGGTGCCGACCTATGGCAAGTTGATGTTTGCGCCGATAAGCCCAGTATTTGGTTTTTATCTCAATCGGGTAATTGAACAGTTCAAACCGGATATTTTGCATTTGCACCTGCCCAATACCTCCGCTTTTTTCGCCCTCGGTTTGTCTCGGGCCAAAGCGATCCCTTGGGTGATCCACTGGCATTCTGATGTGCTGGGCGATAATAGCCCTTGGTTTTTGCGCCTCTTTTACCCCGCTTATCGCTTGTTTGAATCGGCCACTTTGAACCGGGCCAAGAAAGTGATCGCCACTTCCCCCCCTTATTTGGCCAGCAGTCCTGCGCTGAAGCGAGTGGCGAAAGGGGCCGAAGATAAATGCCAGGTGATTTCTTTGGGCCTTAAGACTGATGCCAATACAGTATCTCCTCGCCTGACAGAGAATAGCTTACCGGGCAAAAACAGACCGTTGCAATTATTGATGGTCGGTCGTTTGACGTTTTATAAAGGGCATAAAACACTCATTGAGGCGCTGGCGCAATTAAAACAGACTGGCAATGACAATATCATGCTCAATATCGTTGGTGATGGAGAACTCCGCGGGGCGCTTGAGCAGCAAGTTAAACAATCAGGATTGACCCACCAAGTTACTCTGCTGGGCAAAATCAGCGATGAAGCGCTGCAACAGCAACTTAGGTCTGCCGATTGTTTGTGCTTGCCATCCATCGAGCGCACCGAAGCATTTGGCGTGGTATTAATGGAAGCGGCTGCGGTTGGGAAACCAGCGATAGTGTCTGACGTGCCCGGTTCGGGCATGAGTTGGGTGGTTAAAGCGGGTGAGACAGGATTGGTGGTGAAAACGGCCGATGATGAGTCGCTGGCCGCGGCCATTGATCAATTATATCATCAACCACAGTTATGCCAGCGTTTTGGTGACGCCGCGTTAGTACGGTTTAATCAATCTTTTAAAATTAGCACTGTCGCAGCGGACACCATTTCCCTGTATACTCAGTTGCTACAAGATGTTAGCGAAACAGTCACAAACAAAACAGGTGAATAAATGACAATTTTGGTTACAGGTGGTACGGGTTATATTGGTAGTCATACGGTTGTTGAATTGCTCAACAGTCCTCAATGGCAAAGTCAGGAGATTGTCATTGTTGATAACTTATCCAATTCCAATCCCAAAGTATTGAGTCGAATTGAAGCCATTTGCGGCAAAATGCCAACATTTATCAAAGCGGATATTTGTGATGCTGACGCTTTACGTGAAGTGTTTAAAAACCATGATATCGACGCCGTGATACATTTTGCTGGTTTTAAGGCGGTGGGTGAATCAAATGAATTTC
>JBLGCB010000585.1:0-3315 GCA_047617105.1 Phenylobacterium sp.
CTTTGTTTTAAATGGACGCCCTTTGTACCACCTAATGCCAAAGAAATAAAGCCCTAAGTCATTGTTTTAACAATTAAATAACTTGACTCTATTGTCATCAGAGTAACTGCACAACATCATTTTGCTTGATCATTCCAGTCTCAATCACCTTAGCATAAACCCCAAAATCAGAATTAAGCTGTTTGGCGATACATTTGACAATAGACGGTTCACGAGGTAACTCACTTTGTTTAAAACCCGTCATGGCACAGCGCTGAGTTTTGCCGGTAATTTGCAGTGTCACGTCACCTATCTTAATGGTTTTGCCCAGCCAGTTTTGTTCAACCGGTTCAACACTGTCAGTGTCTAAAATGATATTGGCGCGAAAACGTCGCTGGTCAATAACAGCATCAGGTAACTGTGCTTTTAACCACTCAATTGAACCTGTCGTCAGTATATGTATCGCCCCTGCATCAAAGTGAGGCACGTCCTGCTCCCTTTGTAACGTCACAGTTTGACCGACACATTCACTCAGCGCCAAATTGATTTCACTGAGGTTATCAGTAACCGCTTGGTCAGGGCACTTAACCATCAGACGACCCTCTTGATAGCAGGCTGCGAATTCAAATAACCCGTTCATTTTTCTAAACCTTCTGGTATTTTTACCACTGCCGAACTTGCCTTGCTCATCAGTAACCGCATAGAAGCGATCGCCCTCGACACCACGGCTGTTAATGGTGAACTGCTGACAATCTTCTCCCAATAAAGATTTCACCGGATAACGCCAAAGGTTTTTTACTATTGCGACTTGCATACCCCACCTCCTAAACCAAAATATGACGGAAAATACCATGTCCGGCCCTGTCACCTTGACAATTTGTTTCCAGAACCTACGCTTTAACAAACCGCTTAAAGGATTTGCTTATTTTACACTCACATTTGTGAATTATTATGAGGTAATTATGATTGACCTGACCAATTCTCCCTTGTTTCCACCAATAGATAAACAATTACTCACGGGAAAAACAATGACTTCACCCAGTTTGGCCAATAAGCCGCTCAGAGTGGTGATTGACACTGATTTAGACAATGAAGTCGACGATTTTTTCGCCCTTGCCCATCTGGCTATGGCCCATCATGACAACACCATTGTGATCGAAGCCATCTATGCTGCGCCTTACTCATTTCGTACGCGTTTGTTGGAGATGCTCCAAGCAATGGAGCTGCAAAAGCTGAAAAACCCGTCACCTCAGGAACAAGCAGTCATCAATGCCTATGCCGGACAAATTGCCAATATTCAGGCACAAGGGGACTAGCTGAGGACAGTCACTTATAAAGAATAAAAATTAGACAAACCTGTGGCCATGTTCTACGCTGGTATTAATCACATAGAGCTACAAGGAAAGTTCTGATGGCCAGACCACGCAAGACGATTATCGATCTCAATTCCACCCTTTATTATCACTGTATCAGTCGTTGTGTTCGCCGTGCATTTTTGTGCGGCGAAGATGAAGTCACGGGTCAAAACTTTGAACACCGTCGGCAATGGTTGGCTGATCGCATTCTATTTCTGCCGACAATCTTCGCGATTGATATTTGTTCCTATGCCATTTTGTCTAACCACTACCACGTCGTACTCAAAGTACAAACACATCAAGCAAGTCAATGGAGCGAAACCGAGGTGGTTAACCGATGGCGTACCCTGCATAAGGCTGATAACTTAGTGGTTGATAACTATTTGGATGGCAAGGCAACAGGCGGAGAAATCATCACCGCTAAAGAGCAGATTGAAAGGTGGCGGGCCAATTTAACCAGTATCAGTTGGTTTATGCGCAGCATCAACCAGTTCATCGCTTGCCAAGCCAATAAAGAAGACGAATGCACGGGGCATTTTTGGCAATCTCGGTTTAAATCTCAGGCACTGATGGACGAGGCTGCAATTATGAGTTGCATGGCTTATGTTGATTTAAACCCCATTCGAGCGGGTATCGCCACCAATCTCAATGACAGCGAATTCACTTCTATCAAAGACCGTATTGATACGCTGGTTGAAGCGCAAAAAGCATCGAATGACCATCAAACCAGTCCTTTGCCTTACCAGCCTGAAGCCCTATTAGATTTTGGCGCTGAACCGTCAAAAGATGTGATCCACTTTAATTTAATCGATTACCTGGTATTGGTTGACTGGACCGGACGACGTATACACCCAGATAAGAAAAGTTTCATCGACAGCGAAGCACCCCCGTTATTTGACCAGCTAGGTGTTGACGAAGGAGAATGGTTGGAAATGACTCAATCGTTTGAGCGTAAGTTTGCCTATTTTGCTGGCCAACCGTCAAAGCTTTATTTCCATGCCAACGAACAAAAGCATGAATGGCATCAAGGTGTTGGCTGACGTGTTTTAAGCACCAACCTGCAATACAATATCTCACAAAACGACCAATATCCTTTGGTTGTTGAACCTTTTCGAGCTTTTTCCAGCCAATGGCTGATATCCTTCCATTGAAATCACTAGCTTTTCTTAAAATAACAGCCAAACGATAAAATCATGGCATTGCTTATCGGTAGAGTTGTTGTAGATTGAATATTGAACCTGGCTTTTTGGTATAGGACACACACTTTTTCCGCTTAAGATTCATGTGGAAAAAGTGCCTGTCCTTAGGTTCTCTTTACTTTAAACCACGCTTTATTAATGCCAATTCCTCCTTCACTGCGTCAAACTGCTTCCTTGTTGTTACTGTTTTATCAAGAAGGTATGCAAAACAAATAGAAATAAATAAAACCAATTTGAAATCAGCCGCTTGATAATATAATAAAACAAGCATTCCATTGACAATAAACAGCCCTTCAACTCTTTCTATAACCGTTAAATTCTTTAAATTCATCATTTACTCCAAAGATCTTATAATTTTAGCTTTTGATAGGTGCTTGTCAGCTTGAAATACTTCTCCATTTGATTTACTTTCATACTGTCAACTATCTGCTTATGGCTCAATTCTATTTTGGCACCTGCAGCAATCAGGGTTGAAACGTAAATTAATCCCTCTGTTTTTAAATCTACCTGTTGTAAAGCAAAATCCAGCGCATCAAATCCAACCACATCACTATCCATTTTAACGCCGTTATCAATGAGGAATTTTAACATATCAGGCGCGCGTCGCTTTACACTACTTGCCAGGGTTGAATCACCCATCGAAATAAAATGAATATCCAAGCCATATGGTAATAACTTTCTGGCCAGCTCAGCATTATTCTTAAAAATTATCCAGTTAATAGCATTGGGTGCCAATTGCCCCCCATTATCTAACAAGTCCTTTATTATTGAAAAACTGACAT
>JBLGCB010000586.1:0-3274 GCA_047617105.1 Phenylobacterium sp.
GGCGCTTTTGGCACTCATTTTATTGAGATCTTTACCAATCCCAGATAACGCCTGCACCACCATCACATAAGCCATAGATAACCAGGTTTCCATCGACAACAATGCCAGTGCAGTGATTTGCAACAACAAGCCGATAAACATGGTGCGGTTAAGGCCAATCAGAGCACCGAGCCAGCCACCAAACAAGTTGGTGAATATGCCAAATAACTCATAAAATAAAAACAAAAAGGCGATATTGATTGGGCTGTAGCCCAGTTGATGAAAATACAGCACCACCAACATTCGCAATGCGCCATCGGTCAGGGTAAAACCCCAATATGCGCCGGTGACCACCGCATATTGCTTTATTTGCGAGTCCATCAGCCGTTATGCCAAATCAGTGGCAATCATGGTAGCTACGTCGTTCATCCGTTCAACGTAATTGATTTCGTTATCATACCAGGCAAGAATTTTGACCAAACGCTTGTCGGTCACCAGTGTTGAAAGGGCATCGATAATGCCAGAGCGGGTATCATCTTTATAATCGACAGAAACCAGCGGGCGTTCTTCATAGCCTAAAATGCCTGCCAGTGTGGTGTCGGCTGCTTGTTTAAACAGTTGATTGATTTGTTCAACGGTGACATCTTCACCCACTTCAACCACTAAATCGACCAAAGACGCATTAAGCAACGGCACACGTACTGCTAGGCCATCTAACTTGCCTTCAAGTTCGGGGAAAATTTTCATGATGGCGGTGGTAGAACCCGAAGAGGTGGGCACCAGTGATTCGCCAGCCGCGCGGGCACGACGTAAATCTTTATGAGCACCATCGACAATGTTTTGGGTCGCGGTAATATCGTGGATGGTGGTCATTGAACCTCTGACCACACCAACACTGTCGAGCAGCACTTTCATGACCGGGGCGAGACAGTTGGTGGTGCAAGATGCCGCAGTCACCAGATGGTTGTGTTGTGATTGATAGAGGTGATGATTGACGCCATAAACAATATTAAGGGTATCAGCGTCTTTGATCGGACACGCGACCAGCACTTTTTTAACTTGGCCATTAGCAGATGTGCCCAGTATATTGTCATACATCGCGCTTTTACGGTATAAACCACTGCATTCGACCAGTAAGTCGATACCAGAGAAATCAGTTTCATCCAGTACTTTTTGCTGGCTATAGGTGATTGATTGACCGCCAATGTGGATTTGCTGGCTGTGATCATCAGTGATTTGAATATTGTCTTTTTCAAAACGGCCATGGGTCGAATCAAATTCCAACAGATGCGCAGCGGCGGTGAGGTTGAGTATTGGTTCGTTAATTAGTACTATATCCAGCGCCGGGTTCGCCCATGCTGCGCGTAAAAACAATCGGCCCATTCGGCCAAATCCATTAATTGCTACTTTAATCGCCATGTCACACCTCTGCCTATTATGTTCTTTGAAATCGTGCTCTATAAAATCTAGCCCTTTGAAATTGCGCTCATGTTACCCGGGTTTTTCCCTTTAGGCTATATCCGTCATACTTGATTGGGCAAAAAGTGGCCATGTGTTGATGAAGATCAATAAATTATCGCTTTCTCTTGGCTCAATTGTTACATTATTTTTTCCACTAGCCTCAACCCTGTTAATATAGCGGATGTTTTTTTTATTGGGGTTCATTATGTCAACCGTTTGCGCCGCTCAAGCTTCTTCTATTGTGATGCCTGAGCATATTCGTCATTGTCTAAATGTGGTGGATTTTCTGACTTGGCATTTCAGTCAGATCCCCGCCGATGTTTGGCGCAGTCGGATACTGGCTGGCAAGGTCCATTGGCAAAATGGTGAGTTGGTTAACCTCGATACGCGCTATCGTGCGCGTACCAGAGTATTTTATTATCGTGAGGTGGTGACTGAAACCAAGGTGCCGTTTGCTGAAATCGTGTTGTATCGCAACGAGTCGATGATTGTGGCCTATAAGCCGCATTTTTTGGCCTTACAGCCTAGCGGTAATTTCATTAATGAATGCTTGGTCAACCGATTGCGGATCACCACCGGCATTAATACCATAGTACCGGCACACCGGCTCGATCGCGCCACGGCGGGGCTGGTGTTGTTATGTCTGTATCCTGAGCACCGCCAGCAATACCATGATTTGTTTAAACTGGGTCAAATCAAAAAAACCTATCAGGCGCTAGCGAAGTTAACCCCTCAAATACACCAAGGGGTGCAAAATAATACCCTGACGCTGCCAATGAGTTGGACGGTGAAAAACCGAGTGGTGAAGGGCGAACCCAGTTTTACCATGCAGGTTGCCGAAGGAGAGGCCAATAGTCACTCTGAAATTACGCTGGTGGAGGTAAACGGTGATACTGGCTTGTTTGTTTTATCGCCAATCACCGGCAAGACCCATCAGCTTAGGCTTCATATGCAAAGCTTGGGGATGCCGATAATCAATGACCGCTGCTATCCGGACCTTCAGCCTAAGGCCGCCGATGATTATGGCAGCCCATTGAAATTGCTGGCTAAACGGTTGCAGTTTGTCGATCCGGTGAGCGGTTTGGCCGTTGATGTCAGTAGCGGGCAAATTGAGTGACTGTCCTTGGTTTTTTTCGGTGAAAAACGCGCTGTTTTTAGGAGCGCCCAACAAAGGAATGGGACTATGAGTAGAAGTAATAAACAACACATTGGGAAACAGGTCAGTGAGCAGTTGCGGCAGTCTTTTTTGCCACTTGGGATGCAGATATAACTCCAGCTCATCAATAAGCACAATGGCGCGCATATTGTCTTTGAGGCAGGGGTCTTCTTCACTTTTGATGGGGGCATTGAGGTTAAGAATAATATCGCCGATCATCGAAATGATATTTTGATACCCGGACGCCAAATCTTTAAATTGTATTTTGGGTAGTTCAAAACCCTCATCGTCTTTTTCGATATACCAAACTTCGCTGTTATCATCGACAATGATGTGGGCTAAGTTAGGCATCAGTTGTTTAAAGATATCGACACATTTATCGAATTTGGCTTTATCTTGTTTTTTGAAGTACCAACGGCTCAACCCTTCTTTTTCGATATTGCCGAGTAAAACTTGTGATTCAAATAGGCTCGACGCAGGGCGGTAGACTGTGGTGCTTCTTTCGCTGCCCATATCCAGTCGACTGGCACCATAGCCCATGGTGCGATAGTTGGAGGCATTCGTTTCAGTGTTGCTCACTGGTATGGTTTTTAATTGATCGTCGAGAGTCATCACGACTTGGCTATTGTCACCCAATGGATTGATGGCGTTGTAAATGCGCTCATCATCTGCATGGCT
>JBLGCB010000587.1:0-3269 GCA_047617105.1 Phenylobacterium sp.
TTCACATAAGCACAGTCGGAACAACTTAATTCTGCACCAGATAAATTTACATATTTGAAATCAGCACCATAAAAATCCTGAGAATACAAAGCACAATCAGATAAATCCAAATACCCCAAACAAGATAAAACCAACTGATTCCTTTCATCTTCCCGCTGACCCTGCAACTGCTTAACCCATTCACCAAAAGCTGTTTTTGAAGGCCAGTTAATTTCAGACATTTGCTTACTCTGCTGTGCACAAGCATACAACATCACCAACAAACACTCTTCAGCATTACGAGATTGCTCGCGCATTTGACCAAAAATTTTTAAACCCAGCTTTTCCATCGGCATTCCATGTTTTAACGCCGACTCAATTAAACGACATAAACATAACTGCCACTGTTGCCATAACTCAGGCGACTTTAACGCCACTTCGTCTTGCACAAACTGAAATAAATACTCATCCATGGTGGTAGGGCCGCAAAACTCTGCCCAGCGTTTTAATACTTCTCTTTCATCCCAACCATCTTCAGGTTCATCGTCTTCTCGTTGCAGCATCTTGCACACCTGAGTCAACATTCGTACCAGCCGCCTCGAAGCAAGATATTCGCCAAAACTTTTATGGGTGAACTCAAAGGTTTTATCCCCCTGTTGCATTCCATCGCATTGACGAAAGTAAAACGCAGTTAATAACCGGGTAATACCTTGTTGCGCGCTGTTCTCAAAAGACTGTAAATCTTTGGTTAGTTTGCTTTTTTCGCAACGTTTTTCGATATAAGCAATGGTGGTGGTGCGGCCATCACCATGCCAAATCGCCAGCGCAATCTCTTCTAAAATACGAAAGAACTTATCCCCGCCCAAATTACCAGTGTCTTTATGCACCCGACCGCCGTCATACTGGCGGGCATAAACCGCCAATAATAAATCCTGATATATCCGGTTCAGGGTGGTTTGCTGATCAAAGTCCAACTCGCCTCGCTCATAACTTAACGCCACCAAATAGTTTAATAATGGCTGGCTGGTGATCTCTTCAAGTTGATCCGTTTTCAGCGCTTTGGGCATCGCCTTATATGCCTTACCATTGGCAGCGCCATAACGTTGCCACCAAATATCACGTAAATCTGACTACCCCTAACATAATAAGGCAATAACTGATAAATCTGATGAGAGCCACGAGAGCGGCTAAGGGTAGATTGTACCGCCAAATCTCGGCCGGTGATCAACACCTGACGTTGCAGTTTTTGTGCGTTATGGTTGGTAATATCACGTATCACGATATCAACAAAAGACTGCGCAATTTCAGCGGCATTTTTACCCTGCTCAGATAACTCATCCAAACCATCAAAAATAATCAATAAACGCTGTTCACCATGACTGACATCCAACGGACTGCCCGCCAAATAACGATGATTTCTGACAAAATCTTCCACCCCCTGAATCAAATCAGCGGTGGGATCAAACAAATGCAACGGAATAAATAACACCGGAAAAGCACACGCCTCAGTTAACTCAGCCGCGAGCATTTTGGATAACGATGACTTGCCCGACCCCGGACCACCACTGATCACCCGAAAAGCATCGTTGGCGTCAAAGTTCTGCGTCCACTCAATCAGTTCTTTATGCAGCTCAACCACAACCCACTTTGCCGTTTGTCTATCCTCTGGATGACTTAAATGACGTTCTTCTTCATCATCGTCATCGTCAGTGTCGGGTTTCTCCTTATACGACGCCCTAGGTGACACGTAAACCTGCTGTAAACTAAACGCTTCATGAAACATTCGTTCATTCACTTGTTCTTTAAGCCAAGCGTTATATTGCAGCCAGCGCCTACGCGCCAGATTGGCGCTGGTAAACGGGGTATCAAGAGCTTTTTTAATACACGCATAATCTTCGGGTTTGTCTGCCCACAGGTTATGCAGCATCAGGGTGAATTTATCCGCCAAACGATAACAAATCACCTCTGCTTGTGCATTATTGAGTGAGCGGTCGATTAACCAGCTTTTTAACCGCGGTTTAAAGCTGTCTAATAAAGCCAACTCTTGTGGCCGCTGAAAAAACTCGCCATCAATGGTGAATTCATTGGCGCTGATAACAGCGTCAAGTTGTTTACCCAACAGACCCTTTTGTTCATCACTCGGTGCTGTGGTAAACAAATCATCACTGTCATTCACCAGTTCAGCCACCGCCAGCATCAATGATTGATAAATCAACACCCACGCCACTTCGTTGGGTTGGTCTTTTAACCCGGCATCGGCCAAAACCTCCAATGCACTTTCGCCCGCCCCGGCAAAATTTAACGAAACCCCTTTAAGCAACCCTTTGCCGAGATTCAAAAATAGTTTTTTCGAATTTAGTTCGATAGGCTTTTGCAGTTTAGATAACGGCTTTTTGAGGGTTAAGGTTGCAGCTGAATCGGCCATGGTGATTCCTTGTGACTTACTTTGAGTTTAACGGTGGATGGGCTGATATTAAATATACTGCGAATGGCTGTGATTGCAAGTTTGTTTGCCACCCCCTAACAAACTCTGTAACCAACCCATCTATTCGGATATAATCCAACACATCATCAAACGGCTGGCTCCTGCGGTCTACGTATAGGACAAACCATGACAACGCGATTTTTCAATACCGCCGGCCCAATTCAATCACATCGGCATTATCATATAGACCCCCTTACCCGGCTTGACTGGGAAGAAGTCAAAATGTTGATTGATCAGGACAAATACTTCGTTCTTCACGCCCCTCGCCAGACCGGTAAAACCACAACCCTACTTAGCATGATGCACGCATTAAACGACACTGGTGAATATGCGGCACTTTATACCAATATTGAAGCGGCCCAGGCTGCACGTAATGATGTCGACAGTGGCATATCCGGGTTATGTGAATCTATAGCTCGCTGTGCCAGAACATACCTTAAAACCGACACCTTAACCCAATGGTTAGAACAAAAAGGCAGAGCTATCAGCCCCAGAGATAGGTTGACGCAACTCCTTGATTATTGGGCAGAAACATCCGTTAAACCCTGCGTATTGTTTCTAGATGAAGTCGACGCCCTAGTGGGAGATACCTTAATTTCATTGCTACGGCAAATAAGGGCCGGTTATGCCCAGCGGCCAGCGGCCTTCCCTCAAAGCATTGTCTTATGCGGTATCAGGGATGTTCGGGATTATCGTATTCATAGCGATGGCGACATTATCACCGGAGGCAGTGCCTTTAATATCAAATCCGAATCATTACGGATGGGCAATTTTAGTCAAGCTGAAGTCGCTGCTCTATACCTGC
>JBLGCB010000588.1:0-3244 GCA_047617105.1 Phenylobacterium sp.
ACCATGATCGCAATCTGCCATTGCCACGCAAAACCTGCATCAGTCATCAATTTCGATGCAATGGCACCAATCACAATACCGCCAGGGAACCAGACATGAAAACGGTTTAGCATGACGGTTTTATTGTCAGGATACAACTGTGCAATCAACGGGTTACAACCGGCTTCAACGGCACCATTGGCCAAACCAATAAAAAAGGTTGAGACCAATAACAGCCAAAATCCATCGGCCATCATGGTTAAACCCAACCCCAGTAAATGGCCGACAAAAGCGATGATTAACAGTTTTTTCGCCCCTAAGGCATTGTAAAAAAAGCCGCCGACCAGGGTCGCCAGCGGAAAACCCAAAAAGGCCATCGCGTTGATCCAACCGAGGCGGGCGTCACTTAAGCCTAAATCTTGGCCCAGTTGGGCCAAAATGCCTGCCCGAATGGCAAAGGTCATGGCGGTGACGGTTAATGCCAGACAGCAAACTCGATATAATTGCGCGATTGATTGTCCCATGATCATACTCCCAAAAACTGGTTGTTAAAGGTTTGATTGACTTCAACATTGGCAAAGTCATCAAATGCCGCCGTCGCTGGATTGATCAAATGGCGGCGAATAAATTCGGCACCTTCTTTTGCGCCGTCAGCAGAATCTTTGATGCAACATTCCCATTCTAAAGTCGCCCAGCCTTGGTAATCATATTGGGTGAGCTTGCTGAAAATAGCCGAAAAGTTAATTTGACCATCACCCGTTGAACGAAAACGACCTGGACGGTCTTGCCAATCCAAAAATCCGCCGTAAACACCGGCCCGGGCAGAAGGCACAAACTCGGCATCTTTAACATGAAACGCTTTGATGCGTTGATGATACAAATCGATAAACCCGAGATAATCCATTTGCTGAAGCAAAAAGTGACTCGGATCATACAAAATATTGGCGCGGGGGTGGTGGTCAACTGCCAGCAAAAACCGTTCAAAACTGGCCCCATCGTGCAGGTCTTCACCTGGATGTAATTCAAAACACAAGTCAACACCCGCCTCATCGAAGGCATTAAGAATAGGCAACCACAGTTTGGCCAATTCGCTAAAACCTTGTTCGACCAAACCTTTGGGTCGTGGCGGCCAAGGATAAATCGTCGGCCACAGCAAACTGCCCGAAAACGTGGCATGAGCGGTTAAGCCTAAATGGGCGGTTGGTCAGATATAAACTGGGCCAAAAATAAGGATGGTCCTTGAATTTTACGCATCAGCCAGTTCCTTCTTGGTCACTTTGGTTGAGGTCAGTTCAGCAGTTTGTGCAGACGTCGGCAACTTGTGCCATTTAATATTTGACTGACTCGCTGCCACCACCGCTTCGATAAATCGCATCCCCCGCAGCGCTGCATCAATGCCGGGCACATCCGCTTCAAGCTGGTGCTGGTTTTGCTCAAAGTCGCGAATTTGTTGGCCAAAAGCGCGATAAATATTGGCAAAGGCTTCGATATAACCTTGTGGATGACCCGCTGGTGTTCGGCTGTTGGCCATGGTAGTGTCGGCCAATTGGCCTACGCCCATGCGGCATAACTCACTACTGCGATTGGGGTATTTTATCTGCAAGCTGTCTGGTTGTTGTTGTGACCATTCAATACTGGCCAACTCACCATAAATGCGAATATTAAGATTGTTCTCTTCACCAGTGGCCACTTGCGAGGCGATTAACACCCCGGGAATAGTCTGATTAAATTTAAGCAATACCGCGCCGTCATCATCTAGAACCCGACCATCAATAACACTGTTTAATTGGGCGCAGACATCGGTGATCTCAAGTCCGCTGATATATTCCGCCAGATTGGCAGCATGAACACCAATATCGGCCATACAACAGCTAATACCCGCTTGTGCCGGATCCAATCGCCATTTGGCCTGTTTTCCCTGATTGTCACTGCTGAGCCAGTCTTGTGAATACTCCACCACCACTTTACGAATGTTGCCCAGTTGCCCTTGTGCTACTCGATGTTTGGCCTCTTTGACCATAGGATAACCATTGTAGGTATGGGTTAAGCCGTAGAGCCGATTGGTTTCGCCGATGATGTTTTGCAACATTAACGCTTGGTCGACGCTCAATGTCGCCGGTTTATCCGATAACACATGAAACCCCCGTTGCAGCGCCAGTTTAGCCATTGGGAAATGCAAGTTATTGGGCGTGACGATAACCACAAACTGCATTCTCAATGGCGCTGGTAATAACGCCTCAGCACTGAGCATCTGATCATAATCCTGATAACAGCGTTTCGCTGACAATCCCAACGATTGGCCAAACTCGTTTGATTGTAATGAGTCTTGTGAAAATACCCCGCAAACCAGGCTAATTTCACCATCGAGCAACGCTGCCATACGGTGTATTGCGCCAATAAATGCGTTTGGCCCGCCACCAATCATTCCCATACGAATCTTGCTCATACCAACCTTCCAACGTTACTAAAACTATTAGTGATATTGTATACCAAGTAACCTATTTCCACTATAACTAATAATGACCATCTTAGGACAAAATCGGCGTTTGCTTAAATTATAAGCTGTGCGATGAAATTCAACTTCATTTCTTAATGATTTAAATCACTGATAGTGCAATCGCTAATCCCGCGAATTAACGACCGATAAGGCGTTCTAATGTTGATAAACTGGCCATCACAAACTACGATATAAGCTAACGCGTTGTTAATTTAACTTATTGAGAAACATGAAAAATTTGTTTTGGTTTTTATTCACTGTTGTGAGCTTGTTTGGACTCAATGGCACGGCTCATGCTGCGGATAAAACCACACAAATATTGTTGATAAATTCCTTTAATCAGGATATCCCTTGGCAAAAGAGCGTTGAACAAGGATTGCGGTTGGAATTACAACAGCAATTGTCGTTATTTGACTTGTATGTAGAAAACCTCGACATCGGTCGTTTTGATGAATCGATGCAAAAATCTTCGATGAAAAAGCTTTTGGCGCAAAAATATCATGATAAAAAAATAGATTTCATCGTGACTCAAGATATCGCTGCGGCGGCACTGCTAACTGAATTAGATTCACTTTTTCACCATATACCGCGAATTTATTTAGAGCCTGGGGCAAAATTCAAAGTGCCGCTAGGTGAGAAAGCGGTTGTCGTTCAACCGGAGCTGGATTTTAACCAAGCAACATTTAGTGCCATTGATATCATCAAACCGACTAAAGTGATCACCATCATTGATACCGACAATGAGCTTGGTGTCGATTTGTATCAACG
>JBLGCB010000589.1:0-3236 GCA_047617105.1 Phenylobacterium sp.
TTTTCAGCTCTGGCGGCCAAACGGCGTGATGAGTCAGACATCCATTCCTTATCCAACTTAATCTCACTTAAATGTTTGATAAAAGTAGTTCGTTCTAAAATTCCCGCCGCATCAACCAAAATCAGCTTTTTCAATTGATGGCCAAAAGTCGCGGCAAAATACAGGCTCACCGCCCCGCCCATAGAATGACCAATGACAATCGGTTTGTCAGCGCTGCCTTTAGAGACATGTTGATCAATAAACCAATTAAGTGTTTCGCTGTATTGGGCCGGAGAATATTCAAAATAAACCCCTTTAGACAAACCAAAACCCGGCAAATCGAGGGCAAATACATGATAATCCTTTTCTAGTGCCGGTATGACCTGCAACCAATCTTTTGACGCCGCCTCACCTAAGCCGTGCACCAGTACCAGCGCAGGTTTGCTCTTATCACCGGTTTCAAGGAAAAACAGCGGGCTTTGATGAATGGTTTCAATCACTCGGTTAAAACGGTAATGAGCGGGATAATCAGCCACGTCGGCCGCTGTTAAGGGTGTCAAAGGTATGGTTGGTTTTTCATCGTCTTTTAGCAGCTTATTTAACGCTTGTTTTGAGGAGTCTTTCAAGTCAGAAAGCCAACCGGCATGTGCGCTGGGGAGAAAAATGGTGGTCAAGCAAAGCAATAACAACCATGCTCGGGTTGTGGTGGTATCCATTGGGTCCAACTTCCGTTAATGAGGTATCAATCAGTAAAAAGGCCGTTAAAACGGCGTTCAGGAGCCGGATAATATCAGCAAACGCGTTTAAACGCCATTAACGAGCGCAATGACGGCGCGAACCACAACCATACATTCAGCAGATTCTTCACCAATACTGAACATATTGCACATCAGCGCGTGTAAAAGTGATCGTTATGCGCAATACTAAAAGCAGACAATCAAGCCACCCAGCCTCCAACTGAGCTGACGGCACAGGGGTTTTTCGACAATGCTATTACGAATTTTGCTGTTATTGCAGCTACTGACGCCCCTTTATGTGAATGCTCAAATGCCACAAATTGATTGGTATACCAATAGTACTCCGCCATTTACCCTCACCGAAGGCCCACTAAAAAATCAAGGTTATGGTGATGTGGCCTACCAGCAGTTACAACAAAAACTCAGTCACTACCGCCACAGCCGAAAAATACTGGATGACGGAAACTCAATTGCTGCGGTAAAACGCGCTGAAAATGCCTGTAGTTATAGTTTATTAAAAACCGAACCACGACAACAGTTTCTTATTTTTTCCAAACCGCTATATTATGTGTTACCGCTTGGGGTGATCAGTTTGGTGCGCAACGATGTCAGTTCTATGCTGGATAAACAGGGCCACTTTGTGATCCCGCGATTGGTGAAAAATGAAGGCGTTATCATTGGTAAGCTGGCCAATCGCAGCTATGGTGAGTCGCTAGATAAACAGTTATCGGCACTGCCCGAAGGCAAAAATGTCATCACCTTGACGGCAAACCGCCAATTTAAGGGGTTGTTTAAGATGATGACCTTAAACCGTATTGATGCGGGTCTGGGTTTTGCCATGGAAGCCTTTTATCTGAACAAAACCACCCCGCCAAGCCAGTCTGGCAATCAAGTGGTTTATTACCCCATCAAAGATCAACCATCATTGACCAAAGGATATGTTGGCTGTCACAAAGGCACCTTTGGCCAGCAGGTGATCCGCACCATTAACGCCAACATCGATGCCGATAGTATCGCGCTGATCAGCAAGGCTTATCAACGCTGGTTACCAGATAATACCATCCAATATCACCAACAATTGACCGAAAACCCTATTTCCTTGGTAGTGACACCATAAATCGGCGAATGTTTTTTTGACTCGCCGACACCAAGGTCATGGTCATAATACCAACCCCACAGCCAACAAAAATCAGTTCAAGATCATTGTTAGTCCATTCTCACAACTGACCGCTGACCAACAACCCCAGTGGCAGTGCTTCACCGGTGGCCGATGCCACAAAACTCATCACCCTGCCCCGTAACGCTGACGGCGGGGTGGTCTGAAACAAAGTCATCGCTTGCACGTTAAACGCCCCGATGCACATACCAACCATCAACATCAACAGCAATGACAACCAGCCAATTAGCGCCACCAGCACAAATCCGGCGATAATCACGGTTTGGTTGCCTGGTGGATACCACAACACCGCGGCCATCAATAATACCGATAGACCACGGACAATATCACTGATCATAATAATCCGGATACGTGGCAGGTTATCGGCAAAAACACCGGCAAATGGACCGATAACAATATAGGGCACCATCGCACACATCATAATCATGCTCATCAATCCTGCGGAGCCAGTGTATTCCATCAACCAAAGCATCATCGCAACAACATAGGCTTGCGCGCCCAGCTGACTGACCAGTTGCCCCTGCCATAACAGCAGTGTATTTTTATTCATGGTTATCCTAGGTTAAATGTTGTGTAACTATTTTACATCCACTGAAGAAAATACAGCTTGTCGTATTTAAACATTGAACCACACAATTTGCCATGGCAGGATATAAAGCCTTAAACCAAAACAGATCAGCGCTCAGGAGCCATCACGTTATGCCAAATTTCGATCTATCGTTCACTTTAGATCAGCTGCAACAAGCAGCGAGCAATATTTATCAAACCATGTTGCCCACGCCGCAATATAACTGGCCACAGTTATGCCAACAAACCGGTTGTGATGTGTGGGTAAAACATGAGAATCATACCCCCACCACCGCATTTAAGGTTCGAGGCGGCATTAACTTGGTCAATAACTTGATGCGCAGCACAGACCGCCCCAAAGGGATCATCTCGGCCACCCGTGGCAATCATGGCCAAAGTCTCTCGTTTGCCGCTAAGCGCGCGGGCCTGCCAGTGACCATTGTGGTGCCTGAGTGTAACAATGTTGATCAGAACCGCGCCATTGAATGTTTTGGTGCCAATTTGGTGATTCACGGTGAAGATTTTGAAGCCGCCAGACAATACAGCCAACAATTACAGCAAAATAATGGCTATCGGCATGTACCGCCCTTTGAACGCGATCTGGTATTAGGTGTGGCCACTTACGCGCTGGAGTTTTTCTCTGCGGTCAAAGACCTAGATACCGTTTATGTAGCGGTTGGCATGGGTTCTGGTATTTCAGGATTAATCAAAACCAGAGATTTGCTGGGGCTTAGCACCAAAATCGTTGGCGTGGTTGCACAAGGCGCGCCGACTTT
>JBLGCB010000590.1:0-3225 GCA_047617105.1 Phenylobacterium sp.
CCCGTGTCGGAGCAGGTAACAACCTGAAATTATGCAGGTGATACGTTTTCAGCTTGTGGACCTTTTTGACCTTGGGTCAATTCAAAAGTCACAGCCTGGCCATCAGTTAAAGATTTGTGACCTTCACCCTGAATTGAACTGAAATGAACGAATACGTCAGGACCACTTTGCTGCTCAATGAATCCGAAACCTTTGCTATCATTGAACCACTTAACTGTGCCTGTAACTTGATTTGACATCTAAACTATCTCTCTTTGCTATTAAAACCAGCAGGGTTACTGCTAATGTTTTTTGGTGGTGTTTCTCAGCCAAAATTGACTGAAAAGTCATTAACCTCGGTTTCTGTTAATAACAGACTTTTTATTACCAAGGTTACTGGTGGAGTATTCTACAACCCAAAAAGAGGATAGTAAAGGCTCGATTTTGCCTTAAATTCAATTTTTTACTAACATTTTGAACAGCTCGACTATAATCAAACCATGCTGACCAAAACGATGATTTCACTTAATGGCTCGATTGTTGCTAAATAACCCAATTGCTTTGGCAATTGGTGCTATCGCATTGAATAGTTATTCTTTTTTTCCTCAGGCACAAGCTGCCGCAGATGTTAGTCAAGCCGACGCAAAAGACCAGTCCCACGGCCATCAGGCGATGGAAATTATTGAGGTGACGGCGCGAAAAAAGGTCGAATCAATTCAAAATGTACCAATGAGTGTGGTGGCCATTAGTCCTGGTCGAATTAAGGATTTGGGCATTAATGATTTACAAGACTTAAGTGTCTATGTACCGGGGTTGGAGCAACCCAAATTGGCGATTCAAAGTCGGTTGGTGTTACGTGGTGTTTCTTCCGGTGATAACAGTGCGTTTGAGCAATCAGTCGGCACTTATGTTGATGGTATTTATCGTGGTCGAATGCATCAGCAGCGCGCGGGCTTTTTTGATATGGAACGGGTCGAAGTGCTTAAAGGCCCACAGGTGACTTTATACGGCAACAGCTCTGTTGGCGGAGCCATCAGTATGTTCAGTAAAAAACCCGATCTTACCAGTGGCGAGAATAGCGGTTTTCTTAATACCAAATATGAATTTGAATATCAGCAAACCCAACTCGAAGGGGCGGTGAACTTGCCTGTGTCTGATGATTTTGCCTTACGTTTGTCGGCTAAGTGGCGGCAACAAAACCAAGGTGTGTCGGTCAATGACTTTGATGGTTCACAAGGCGCAAGGCCCGACGATGGCGCGTTTCGCATCAGTGCTTTGTGGCAACCTAATCAGCAACTCTCAGTCAATTTTCGTTATGAACAAGGTCGTTATCAACTCAAAGGCCATAATCTTGATCCGCTTAAACAAGTCGATGGTCAAGGTAATGCGTGGCAACCGCAATCCTTCAGCGGACTCAATGATGGTCGGCTCAATGTCGGCAATACCACACCGTTTGAACACAACAACACCTATTGGCGCACGGATATCAATGAAGGACTGGTAGAGGTGCGTTATCAGTTTGATGGCTTGACTTTGGTATCACTCAGTGGATTCAGTGAATATGATTATGAGCAATCCATGGATGTGGATATCACTCCGTTGACGGTGATTAACGTGTTGCAGTTTGAAACTTATGAGCAGTTCTCTCAGGAGTTTCGCCTTGAAGGCCAGGCTGGGGCAAAGATGGATTACCTACTGGGATTTTACTTTCAGCGTAATGACTCCCGTAATGACTATTTTGTTGATTTTAATATGTCGCAGCTGTTAACCAATATTACTGCGATACCGCTGTCGATAACTGAACAACTGATCAATCCTTTTAGTCGCGATATCAAGTTGATTCAAGAGGTTGAGCAGTGGGCACTGTTTGGCCATGTCAATTATCAGCTGACCGATAAGCTGACAGCCTCTTTGGGTTATCGTTATGTCGACCTAGAGAAACAAGCGCAGCAGCTGGTACAAACGGCCGATATGAGTCATCAGGTGGGTTTGGGTGAGTTGGTGGATGCCCGTTGGTTGTCGCCCGCATTGACGGGATTATTGATCAATAACCCTGATTATGTCGCTAACCCGACAGAGTATATCGTGACGTTGGCAGATGGCACTGAAATTGCCCCGGTGTTGGTGCCCAATCATGCACTTGGTTTTTCGGTGGTCACGGCTGGCGGTGGGGTGTTGCATGACTTTGATGATCTGAATCGTCAAGAATCCCATTCGATGGTTCAAGCCAGCGTGAAATACCAGCTTGAGGATAAATTTATGCTCTATGCCAATTTTGCCAATGGCGCTAAGGCTGGAGGTTTTGATTTTTTGTACGAAGGCGGCAGTCTTGACGAGGTAGAGTACGCGGATGAATCGGCAGCTGTATTTGAGCTTGGCTTTAAAAAAGACTGGCAAGATGTTCGGTTAAATTTGGCCGCATTTTATGGCAAGTATGATAATTTACAGGTCTCGGTGTTTAATGGTAGCGTAGGGTTTAATGTCGGTAATGCGGCCAGTTCAGTGTCGCGAGGTTTTGATGGTGAATTGGTGGTGACGTTGAGTGATGATTTAAGTGTGTTTAGTAATTTTGAATACCTTGATTTTAGCTATGATGAATTTAAAACGGCCAGTTGCAGTGCCAGCGAAAGGCTCAATACCGGTAAGACATTGTGCGACTGGTCGGGTAGGCAGGCACCATTTGTGCCCAAAGTAAAAGCGGTGGTGGCGTTGGAGTATTATGCACAAATAAGCGATAATGAGTTACGTCAGCTGTTGAGTGTTAATTATAAAGGTTCGCACACTACGTCATCTGACAATGAAAGCCAGACTAAGCAATCGGCCTATACCTTAGTGGATTATCATGCTGAACTGGCGTTGGGCCAGAGCAATTGGTCGCTCGGTTTGACCGTGAAAAATTTGCTCGATAAAGATTACAATACCTATACTTCGGTGATCCCACTGGCCCCCGGTGGCTCATTTGCCCATGGTTTGCAAAAAGGCCGCGAGATATTTGTCGAGGCCAATTTTCAGTTTTAGCCATTTTTGTCAAATTTGTCAAAATATGCGATTTAAAGATTTTAAAGCTTGGTGACTTTGGCTACAATGCCCCTGCGCGTTCAATATAAAGATAATCTTAGCAGGCGATAAAATGATTAAAAAATTCGGTTTTCGAAACTTTGATAGTTTTAAAGACGGCACGGAACTCAACTTTGTAAGTAAGGGACATGCAGCAATGGAAACCGCCGAAGGTTTTGATATTGGCAC
>JBLGCB010000591.1:0-3174 GCA_047617105.1 Phenylobacterium sp.
TTCGCGACAATGGTCGAGAATTTCTTTGTCGGTCAAAGACTGATCTTTTTTGACCACAAACAATTTCACCACTTCACCGCTGACATCATGCGGAATACCAATCACCGCAGATTCAAGCACCTTGTCATTCATCGCCGCCACTTCCTCTATTTCATTGGGAAAGACGTTGAAACCTGAGACGATGATCATATCTTTTTTACGGTCAACAATAAAAAAGAAACCTTCATCATCCATTCTGGCGATATCACCCGTGGCAAACCATTCACCATGCATCACCTCAGCGGTGGCATCAGGGCGATTATAGTAACCTTGCATTACCTGCGGCCCCTTCACCCATAACTCACCAGACTCGCCCTTCGCCACATCAACACCGTCATCACCGACCAAACGAATATCAGTGGATGGCGCTGGTAAACCAATGCTGCCATTAAAGGCTTTGGTATCGCAAGGCGAAATGGTCACCAGCGGGCAACATTCGGTCAAACCATAACCCTCAATCAAACCAGATCCAGTGACTTTCTGCCAACGCTCAGCTACCGGGCGCTGCACTGCCATACCTCCGCCTAGCGATAACCTTAGTTTGCTAAAATCTAACTCACTAAAACCTTCGGTATTGAGTAAACCATTAAACAAGGTATTCACCCCGGTCAACACCGTGATTTGATATTTAGATAGCTCTTTAACAAAACCCGGCATATCTCTGGGATTGGTGATCAACAAGTTGGTCGCGCCATATTTCATAAAGGTCAACATATTGGCGGTTAACGCGAAAATATGATAAAGCGGTAATGGCGTGACGATAAATTCCTGCTCTTTACGCAATAAAGGATTAAGACAACCCTCAACCTGCATCAGGTTAGCCACCATATTGCCATGGCTCAACATAGCCCCTTTAGAAAGGCCAGTGGTACCACCGGTATACTGCAAAAAAGCCAAATCATCTGCTTTAATATCTGGTCGATGAAGCTCATGCCCCTCACCAATACGTAATGCTTGGTTAAAAGGCACAGCGCCCGGCAGGTTAAAAGCAGGCACCATTTTTTTAATCCGCTTAACCGCGAAGTTGACAAAAGCCCCTTTCATCCCGCCGAGCATATCGCCTAATTGGGTCACAATGACATGTTCGACTGGCGTGTCAGCAATGACTTGTTCCAATGTATTGGCAAAATTGGCAATAATCACAATCGCTTTGACTTTGGCATCGGTGAGTTGATGTTTCAACTCTCTGGGGGTATACAGTGGATTAACATTGGCGACGATACAACCCGCTCGAATCACCCCTATCAGGGCAACAGGATATTGCAGCAAATTGGGCATCATCAATGCCACGGCATCGCCTTTTTTAAGTTTTAAATCAGATTGCAAATAAGCAGCAAAAGCCTGACTTTTTTCATCGACTTCACGATAAGTCATCGACTTACCCATGTTGATAAATGCTGTCTTATCAGCGTAGTTGGCCAATACCTCTTCAAACACTTCTAAAAGAGACTGATAACTACTAGAATCGATCTCCGCAGGAACCCCTTCTGGATAACACTGTAACCACGCTTTTTCCACTTTTTAATCCACCTTGAATTTGCTTAAATTGCTGCCCCAACTACCACCTCGGTTTCTTCACGAGTACATGCACCTGTAGTTGGCTTTATTATAATGCAGTCACTCTACACTAAAGTTTGGCAAAGTTTTATCCCCCAAAACCATTTTTCAGCGAAAATAGCTCCTCCGATGAGTTATTTTTGCAAATAAATTGCTTGACAGCGTCTTCAAGGGTAAATAGATTATCACCATGAACACATTTTCTCGCTTTTCATTTGCATTTATTTTCGCCTTTACGTTTTTTAGAACGTGAAGGGGTTCTGTGTTCATGTGGAGAAATCCACCCCATGAATAGTAGAGCCTCCATTTCAGGGGGCTTTTTTTTGCCCTCGTTTCGCCACGCAATTTGCATTATTGCTGACAAAAAATGTGGTAGAATCGAGCGGTTAAAGCAGTATTTAGTCGCTATACCAATCCAAGGAATTTTATGAACATATTAGAACAGCTCAGAACAGACATTAATGAAATTGATTCTGAGTTATTAATTCTGCTGGCCAAAAGAAGACGGTGCAGCACGTTGGTGGGCGAAAACAAAATTAAGTCGAAAAAACCCATCAGAGATCCGGCTCGGGAAGAAGACTTACTGGTTCGCCTTATCAGCTACGGTAAATCACTGGGTTTAGATACTCACTATATTAACCAGTTATTCCATGTCATTCTCGAAGACTCAGTATTAAACCAGCAAGCCCTGCTGCAATCGAGATTAAACGACGCCATTGCTGATGACAGCTGCCGGGTTGCCTTTTTAGGCGGCCAAGGTTCATACAGTTATCTTGCCTGTCTAAAGTATTTCTCCCGTCGTTCTAGCAATATTGTTGAAATCGGCTGCTCCAGTTTTAATCAAATCACCGACAAAGTCGAAACCGGCCAAGCCGATTACGCCATGTTGCCCATCGAAAATACCTCATCGGGCAGTATCAACGAAGTTTATGACCTACTGCAACACACCAGCTTGTCGATTGTCGGTGAATTAAGCCAACCGGTGAATCATTGCCTAGTCGGCACAGAAGAAGTCGACGTCAGTGGTGTTAAAGTGATTTATACCCACCCGCAGCCGCACGCTCAGTGCAGCAAAGCGATTGATAAATTAACCGATGTCAAAATCGAGTATTGTGACAGTACTTCTGCGGCATTTGAAAAGGTCAAACAACTCAACTCACCAGAGGTGGCCGCCATTGGCAGCGCCGAAGGGGGCAAGTCTTATGGTTTGGTGCCTATCCAGCAAGACCTCGCGAATCAAAAGCAAAACTTCAGCCGCTTTATTGTGGTCAGCCGTAAACCAGTGCAAGTGGCGGTGCAGGTACCGGCCAAAACCACCATCATCATGAAAACCGACCAAAAACCAGGGGCTTTGGTTGATGCGCTGTTATGCCTCAAAGATCACAATATCAATATGGCCAAACTCGAATCACGTCCAATCAACGGCAATCCGTGGCAAGAGATGTTTTATCTCGATTTAGTCGGCAACCTGCAAAACGAAAACATGATACGGGCTTTAACTGAGCTAGAAAAAATCACGCCGTTTGTGAAAGTCCTGGGTAGTTACCCTAGTGAAGACATAGTGCCTGTTACACCCTC
>JBLGCB010000592.1:0-3162 GCA_047617105.1 Phenylobacterium sp.
CCTAAACCAGGCCCCGGGAATGGGTGACGATACAACATGTTATACGGTAAACCCAGTTCAAGACCAATTTTACGCACTTCGTCTTTAAACAATTCACGTAACGGCTCTACCAAACCTAAATCCATGTCATCCGGCAAACCACCGACATTATGGTGAGATTTGATCACATGAGCCTTGCCCGTTTTTGAACCCGCAGATTCAATCACGTCAGGGTATATGGTGCCCTGTGCCAACCATTTGGCGTTAACGCATTTTTTCGATTCTTCATCAAAAATTTCAACAAATACCCGGCCAATGATTTTACGCTTTTTCTCTGGATCCGCTTCACCCGCCAATTGGCTTAAAAAACGTTCTTCGGCTTCAACTTTGATGATCTTAAGACCAAAGTGATCGCCAAACATGTCCATTACTTGCTCGCCTTCGTTTAAACGCAATAAGCCGTTATCAACGAATACACAAGTGAGTTTATCGCCAATCGCCTGATGCAATAACATCGCCACCACCGATGAATCAACCCCACCGGATAGACCGAGGATCACCTCTTCATCACCGACTTTTTCTTTGATTTTTGCGATGGCATCTTCAATAATCGATTTTGATGTCCATAACTTTTCACAACCACAAATATTGGCGACAAAATGCTCTAAAATACGCTCGCCCTGAAGGGTATGCGTCACTTCTGGGTGAAATTGCACCCCATAGAAACGTTTTTCAACATTGGCCATGGCGGCATGAGGACAGGTTGGCGTCTTGGCAATGGTGATGAAATCCGCTGGGATGGTTTTTACCTTGTCACCATGACTCATCCATACATCCAGCTCACCAACGCCCTGTGCATTGATATGATCTTCAATTTTACTAAACAGCTCGCTGTCGCCGACCATTTCAATCTGGGCATGACCAAATTCTTTTTTATCTGAACTTTCAACCACACCACCTAGCTGCTCTGCCATAGTTTGCATACCATAACAGATGCCAAACACAGGCACGCCAGCCTTAAAAACATATTCAGGCGCACGAGGTGAGTTACCTTCGGTAACACTTTCTGGGCCACCAGAAAGAATAATGCCTTTGGGATTAAATTCTTTAATTTGTTCTTCAGTGACATCCCAAGCCCACAATTCACAATAAACGCCCATTTCGCGAACACGTCGGGCAATAAGCTGAGTATATTGTGATCCGAAATCTAAAATCAGAATACGATGGTCATGAATATTGATGCTCATACTGAACTACTCCCATAATCATTGGTGATAAAACTAAAAGGAAAATAAAAAAGGCTGACATTAATGTCAGCCATTTAAATATATATTAGAGGGTGCTTAGTTTATCCGAGGCGATAATTTGGCGGCTCTTTGGTGATTTGCACATCGTGTACATGTGACTCACCCATACCCGCAGAGCTGATACGAACAAACTCAGGTTTGGTGTTCATCTCATCAATGTCAGCACAGCCCGTTAGTCCCATAGCAGCTCGCAGGCCACCCATTTGCTGTTGAATAATGGTGGTGATAGGCCCTTTATAAGCCACTCGACCTTCAACGCCTTCAGGCACCAACTTTTCAGTTTTTTTGCTGTCTTGGAAATAACGGTCTGACGAACCTTCTTTTTGATTCATCGCACCTAGTGAACCCATGCCACGATAAGATTTGTAATAACGACCCTGATACAGTTCAACTTCACCAGGTGCTTCTTCTGTGCCCGCCAGCATTGAGCCAACCATCACACAACTCGCCCCTGCGGCAATCGCTTTGGCGATATCACCAGAAAAACGAATACCACCGTCAGAAATCACCGGAATATTACGGCCTTTTAAACCTTCAACCGCATCAGATACCGCGGTGATTTGTGGCACACCACAACCCGTCACGATACGAGTGGTACAGATAGAACCTGGACCAATGCCCACTTTAACCGCATTGACACCCGCATCAGCCAGTGCAATGGCACCAGCAGCGGTCGCCACATTGCCGGCGATTAATTGTTGATCAGGATATTTTTTACGAATGGCTTTAACGCGGCTCAAAACCCCCTCTGAATGGCCATGTGAAGTATCAATCAATATCACATCAGCGCCAGCTTCGATTAACGCATCGATACGTTCTTCGGTGCCAGCACCAACACCAACCGCTGCACCAACACGCAAGCGACCTAGGCTGTCTTTACAAGCGTTAGGGGTTTGCGCAGCTTTTTGATAATCTTTAACAGTGATAAGACCTTTGAGTTTAAAGTCATTGTCTACCACCAGTATTTTCTCAATCCGATGTTCGTGCATTAAATCGAGAATCAAGTCGCTACTCTGACCATCTTTTACGGTAATCAAACGATCTTTAGGGGTCATTACTGAGGTAACCGATTGGTTATGATGCGTTTCGAAACGTAAATCACGACCAGTCACAATACCGACCAGATTGTTATCATTATCAATCACCGGAAAACCAGAGAAACCATGTTGACGGGCTAAGCCCAGCGCTTCACTAATCGACATATCAGGGTGAACAGTGACAGGGTCAGAAACCACACCACTTTCATATTTTTTCACCTGGCGAACATGGGTGGCCTGATCGGCGATGGTCATGTTCTTATGAATAAAACCTATACCGCCTTCTTGTGCAAGGGCAATGGCAAGACGAGATTCAGTCACGGTGTCCATTGATGCAGAGAGCAATGGTATATTTAATTCTATGGTATTGGTCAGTTTGGTTTTTAAACAAGCTGTATGGGGAAGCACGGTCGAATGACCAGGCACGAGTAATACATCATCGAAGGTAAGGGCGTCTTTGGCGATCCGCAGCATTGCTTTATCTCACTTTTTTCAAGTCATTTGACATAGGAAATGTTGCGGCGCAATTCTAGTCGAAAAGACGGTCGAGGTAAACTGATATTTTGATTTTATGGCTTTTAATTGCTTCATATCCCCGAGAAAGTGCGTTGATTAAACAGATCTTGTCTGACTTCCAGCAACCTAATGTTTTGGCCCAAAGGATGGCCGGGGTTAAACAACACACATTGCTCAAGCCCGCCAGGTGTGGCTGCACTCGGAATCAGTAAAACAGGCGCGCTACCACTTTGTAGCCAATCAGTGCCAAGTTGTTGGGTTGTTCTGGGGTAAGGAAAAGAAGCCCAATCAGCGGCTAATTCGCCGACTTTAATCTCATCAAC
>JBLGCB010000593.1:0-3122 GCA_047617105.1 Phenylobacterium sp.
CATCGTTTTAAACAATAAGGAGCAAAAACCATGAGCTTGTTACCATTTGCCCAAGGCATGGGTTTAGGTGTCAGTATGCTGGTGCCTATTGGTGCGCAAAATTCTTTGATTCTCAATCAGGCCATCAAACGCAATTACCACCTCATTGCCGCCACCATTTGTGTGGTTTGTGATGTCACCCTGATGAGTATCGGGGTATTTGGCGGCGGTGAGTTGATTAAAGACAACGATAGCCTGCTCACCTTTATTACTTGGGCGGGGATCATCTTTTTAACCGGTTATGGCTTGTTATCGTTCAAAGCGGTTTTTCACCGCAAACACAATAAAGATAACCATAACAGCGAGATAAAATCGCTTAAAGTGGTGGTGGCTACGACGCTGGCGGTGACTTTGCTTAATCCTCATGTTTATCTCGATACGGTGGTGATATTTGGCAGTGTTGGCAGTCAGTTTGTCGGTAATGAAAAAATAACCTTTGCGCTGGGCATGATGTTGGCCTCGATATTATGGTTTTATAGCCTATCATTTGCTGCGGCAAAGTTGTCTGAAGTGTTAAGTCGGCCACGGGTTAGGCAGGTGATCGATTTTAGCGTGGGTGTGGTGATGTGGCTGATTGCTTATTCTCTATTAAAAGCCACCTAATAGACTGATTTACGCCGTGAAATATCAATGTTATAATCCGCGCCAGATTTTTTCCGGCAAAATTGAGATCTTCACCGTTCATGCAAGAGACAATACAAGGCACAAAACCAGGCCCAAGCAATGCAGATAATGCAGCCAATGCAACTAAAAAAGTGATCGTCGGCATGTCCGGCGGTGTTGATTCGTCCGTTTCTGCCTACCTGCTGCTCGAACAGGGTTATCAGGTCGAAGGTTTGTTTATGAAAAACTGGGAAGAAGACGATAACGATGAATACTGCGCTGCCGCTGACGATTTAAAAGACGCGCAACAAGTCTGTGAGAAATTGGGCATAGAGTTGCACACCGTCAATTTTGCCGCCGAATACTGGGATAATGTGTTTGAATATTTCCTCGAAGAATATCGCAGTGGCCGCACCCCTAACCCCGATATCATCTGTAATAAAGAAATTAAGTTTAAAGCCTTTTTAGAATTTGCCGCCGAAGTGCTCGACGCCGATTATATTGCGACTGGCCACTATGTTCGTCGAAGCCAAGTCCGCCGGGGCCAGACTGCCTCAGATCAACATTGGACCATGCAACGGGGTGTTGATAACAACAAAGATCAAAGTTATTTTCTTTACACCCTAGCTGAGAAACACCTGGCGCAAACCCTGTTTCCGGTGGGTGAATTAGAAAAACCATTGGTGCGTCAAATTGCCGAACAACAGGGTTTAGTCACCCACAACAAAAAAGACAGCACCGGGATTTGTTTTATCGGTGAACGTAAATTCAAAGATTTTTTACAGCAATATATTCCAGCCCAACCAGGCATTATCGAAACCCCCGAAGGCGAAGCCATTGGCAAACACGATGGTTTGATGTATCACACCCTCGGTCAGCGCAAAGGTTTGTTGATTGGTGGCATGAAAAACGCCAGCGAAGAGCCTTGGTATGTGGTAGCCAAAGATCTGAAGCGTAATGTGTTGATCGCCGGACAAGGGGCCAACCATCCACTGTTATATTCCGAAGGTTTGATTGCCAATCAATTACATTGGGTTGACCGTAAGGGGCCACAACAAACGGTCAAGTTAACCGTGAAAACCCGCTATCGTCAGCAAGACGTACCATGTACGGTCGAGCCACTGGATAATGGTGAAATCAAAGTATTGTTCGATGCACCAGAAAAAGCCGTGACCCCCGGGCAATCGGCGGTATTTTACGATGGTGATATTTGCCTTGGTGGCGGCATCATCAACACTGTTTTGTCTATATCTCAAGATAAGCTCAAGATCAGCTCAAACTAAAGGATCACTAGATTGCACCCACATACGAATCGAATTATGGCATTAGCCGCAGTTTGTCAGGCAGTAGAACTGGTGAGATTGATTGCGCGTCAGGCAAAAACATCTAATGAACTATTAACCATAATGTTTAAAAGTGTCACGGTGGTGGATGCAGACTCGCCACTAGAAATTTATGGCAGCCTGAGAAACCTTGATTTGGGTTATAAAATTCTGATTGAGCAACTGGGCCATGACCGCAAAAAAGATATGGAACTGCCCCGCTACATCATCGGTGTTTTAACCCTAGAACGTAAGCTGAATAAAAAACCTCAGGCCATGGCCCAGCTTGGTGAGCGCATTGATGAAGTAAATCGCAAGCTCAGCCATTTTGATATACTCGATGACAACATGGTGGCCAATATGGCCAGTATTTACACCGATTTACTCAGCCCTTTGGGCAATCGAATTCAAGTCGCGGGTTCGCCACAATTTTTGCAAGTACAAAGCAATCAACAAAAGATCCGTGCTTTGTTACTTTCGGCCATTCGTGCTGCGGTGTTATGGCGTCAATTGGGCGGCAAAAGAAGACAATTAATCTTGTCACGACAAGATATTTTGGCGGTGGCAAAAGAGTCTAGCCAATAATTTTTAATTACCACAATTTCTATTTTTAGTTAACACAATCAGGAGTATCAATGCATCTTTCAGCACTCACTGCAATCTCACCCATCGATGGTCGTTATGGTAGCAAGGCCCAGGCACTACGAGAATACTTCAGCGAGTTTGGTCTGATCAAATATCGTGTTATTGTCGAAGTTAAATGGTTACAGCAGTTGTCTCTTGCTGAGCATATCAGCGAAGTTCCACCATTTAATGCCGCAGCCAACCAGCTGTTAAATGATATTCTGGCCAATTTTAGTGAAGAAGATGCCCTGCGAGTTAAGGAAATCGAACGTACCACCAATCATGATGTAAAGGCCGTCGAGTATTTCTTAAAAGAAAAAGTCGCCAGCAATGCAGACCTGCACGCCATCAACGAATTTATTCATTTTGCCTGCACCTCAGAAGACATCAACAACCTGTCTCATGGTTTGATGCTCAAAGATGCCCGTGAAAATGTGCTGTTGCCAATGCTGGATGATATTTTGGCGGCGATTAAAGCGCTAGCGGTAGAACATAAAACTGTGCCAATGATGTGCCGTACCCACGGACAACCTG
>JBLGCB010000594.1:0-3103 GCA_047617105.1 Phenylobacterium sp.
CTGACACGTAGTGACGTTCAAACATGGTGTTAAAAAACTGACCCTGCAATGCGACATCACCAGGGGGCGTGAACGTCAAGGTATCGCTAGCGACTGAGCCGTCAAATCTAACCGAGACACGCCCAGTATTATCATCAACTGATACCGTACCACCGGCCGTAAAATTGGCGTCTTTTATACCGGTGAATCCGCCACTCAATGTCATTGTTGTACCATTGCTTGCATTAACAGTGGCCAAATTTAACCACCCCGTGATATCAACATTGGCAATTGCCCATGTAAACGTATCAGCGGCATTGGGCGTGAATAGATTAAGAGATTTTGATACATCGATGGTGGCATCGAAATTTTGCGTCACTGTGGCAGCACCAAACTGGCTTTTTGCTTGGGCAACAATGCCAGTACGTACACCCGCTGAGTCCAATATATCACCAGCAGTGGTAGAAGAACTCACAGTCACGCTTAAATCAGCAGCCAATAACAACGATGGTATGTAGTTGACGGCACTAAGCGGAAGGTTCATGTCCACAGTAGTTGCATTTTGATGTTCAACTGGTGGTGACGCGTTGTTATGCGGAAAGGTTATATTCGTTACGCGATAGACGACCCGTTGAGCATCACTGACTAACAATCCGAATGTAAGCCCGGCAAGCGCTTGATTTGGATCGCTGTGGTTTACCGGTGCTATATTGATTACTGTCGGAAAACCAGTGAAGGTAAACGCATTAGACGAAAAACTGAACTCAATTTTGTCACCCGGACGATATGCGGCCCCCAGCTGATAGCTGATATTGTTTGATACCATACTACCAGAGACACCAGACAAGCCTTCAATAGAGTGGGTTTGGGGGGTAATAGAGACGGTTCCTGCCATTGCGGTAAAGCCGTTGGCAACCAACAGCATCATCAATAGGAAAATGCGTGAGCATTGTTTCATTATTTTGTATCCTTTTATAATAAATTCACAGTAACGGGTTAATATTTCAGTAATATGGCCTTAATCGCACCTTTAAAGGTAATCACCAAGGCCGAAGCCAAGCGGCGCATACTTTAGCACAAGCTTTAAACGATATGAAGCCATCTGTGGAAAAATCTGGGTCAGGAACAAGGTTTGATAAGTGAATCATTGTCATCCCGCGCCGACACCCTTTTCTCAAATTATTAACAAAGTTTTGACATCCGGTTACTTTTTGTTCATTATGTGCAGGGGGTTGATAGTCATCATCCCAATATTTAATTAACCTGCAGGAATCAAAATGAAATTAAAGTTAAAGTTAAACAAGAAAAACCTTAAGAACTTATCCAAAGATAACGCTTTATTGCCAATAGAGGCAACACCTCAGATTGCTGGTGGCGGACGCGAAAGACCAACATCAACACCAACAACTTTTGCAGTAAAAAATGCAGGTATATGATTAATCTGTAGGGAGCAGATGCTGCGTCGGACCATCCGCTGCGATGAAAGAGGAAGTCTTTGTGGTGAATATGGCCAAGGAGGTTTTTATTCACCTTCGGCCAATTCGAGTGGGTTTACACCCGCAATTGAGGAATATGGTCGAGTATATGTAACACATGGGCCATTTCATACGCTTCTTTGTTTAACGCACCATAAGCAAAATGTGGCTGCAACGTATTGGTATAATCAGAAAATACCTGAGCGGCATCAACCAGACGTTGTTTGGCCAATAACACATCATCATTATCTGGCAGGTTCAGCGCACCCGGTATCGGCTCGGACAAACCATGAGTCATCGAACCAGACTTAGCAAAAACCGACAATGCCAATTGGCCAATGGTCTGTTTAAACCCCTCACTTTTATGCACAGGATATCCAGTCATCGACATTTCGATGCTTTGGGCGCAATGGTATAAGGTCTTAGCGACAGACCATGTGCCCTGCACGGCCAACGCTTGGTTTTGTTCTATGGCGGTCACCACATCCAGTAAACTCGGCAACTGCGCCTTATCTGCCACAGCAAGCCATCCTCCGGCACCAGTGAGTGTGACCGCAGTGCCTGCCAAAGACCACCGCAAAAATTGTCTTCTGTTCATTATTTACTTTAATCCTTGTTTAATACGCGTAGGGTGCGCACTGCGCACCATTAACGGTGATTTAAGACAAGCCTATATTGGTTTTTGAAAAACAAAATGCTCAATGGTTCGTCCGTAGATGGGGTTGGTGATGGTGGTCCGACTTTTTGCCGGTCTATGGAGCGCCAGCCTGTTGATTTAATCGTCGTAGGATGGGTTGAGAGGACCGGGCTGTCGTTACAGCGAAACCCATCATCGGTGTCAGAAATAGCCGTAAAATCGCCATTTATTGCCAGATTCTGATGGGTTTCGCCTTAGGCTCTACCCATCCTACGGTCAAACCGGACTTTTTCAACAACTTGGCGCGAAGCGCACCCTACGTTTGAGCTTGCTGGAGATGGGTTGCTTCGACATTGCGACACGAAGATACAACCCATCAGACTGGAAATACTAAATTAAATATATAACACTTCAAGGATTTCAAACTCAATCACACCGCCGGGAGTATGAATGTTAGAAACATCATTCACTGACTTGCCGATAAGACCACGCGCAATCGGTGAGGTCACTGAAATTTGGTTCAGTTTAATGTTTGCCTCATCTTCTCCGACAATACGGTAAGTCACTTCTTCGTCAGTTTCGCAATTGACAATCTTCACCGTAGTGCCAAAAATAACCCGGCCTGTATTGGGTATTTTAGTGACATCAATCACCTGAATATTAGACAATTTGGCTTCGATGTCCTGAACACGGCCTTCACAAAAACCTTGCTGCTCTTTAGCCGCATGGTATTCGGCATTTTCTTTTAAATCACCATGTTCACGAGCTATGGCGATGTTTTTGGAAATTGTAGGTCTGTCCACAGTTTTTAACCGGGTTAGCTCTTCTCTTAACAGTGTTTCTCCGAGCACCGTCATTGGTATCTGACTCATATCTCTTCTCTTAAATAAGGTATTGGGAAATAATAAACAAAATAGCCCACGAGTATCAATAACGATATCTCATGGGCTGATTTTTAATAATAAATGATTAACGATCTATAGTTAACGATTTATGGTTAATAAGTAATTCT
>JBLGCB010000595.1:0-3094 GCA_047617105.1 Phenylobacterium sp.
GAAGTTGAGAAAAGTATCGTAGCGGTTTATTTTCCATTATTGAATCAGTTGCATTGTGATTTTGGTCATAGGTTACCAAAACGCTCTATACCAGCAGACGATGAGTGATAATATGTCCTTGCCAGACCGACAAAAAACAGGGCTTAACCCGAGTGAAATCAAGCTGATAATGCAAGCGCTGACGCACTTTCCTAAAGTGGCATGTGGTTGGTTATTCGGCTCTCGTGCCAAAGGCACTTGGAAACGTGGATCGGATATTGACTTGGCGATATCGGGTGATTATGTTGATTATTCTGTTGTTAATAGTCTCAATTACCATCTCAACGAAGAAACTGTCCTGCCTTATTATTTTGATGTGATATTGCTCAATCAAGATACCGACCCAGCGCTTCGTCAGCATATTGAACAATATGCGATAGCATTGAAGTAATGGATGACGATTCAGATGTTTGTTCGGGCACTTGCCCTGCCTGATAATGCTCGGTAAAAAATAGGCTATGAATACTTTGCTGACGATATAAACCCTTATTGGCCTCGCCTGCGATGGCATAATCGCCAACAGACACCGCTAATGAAGGCTGAAATAAGCCACTAAACATCAATGGCGATAGAAAAACATCCCTGTTAGTCCTGTGTTATCCATAACCGAATTAATCCGCCAAGGTTAACCCGCTTGGTACGCTCGCAGGCACTGCATCAAGCTTATTGAGTGACGACGGATCGGTTAATGCCGACATAAATGCCAAGATATCACTGACATCATTGTCTGATAAGCTATTGCCCAAAATACGCAGTTTAGGCGATACCGTACTTAACAATGCTTGGATCGTGGCTGGATCATTTTGAAATTGGCCAGCCAATTCTGGTTCAATTTGTGAGGCGTCATAATTGGCCAAAGAGGCCGCCGGGTCAAGGTGATGTCGTACTGCATCTTCGAGTTTATCGAAAGCACCGTTGTGGAAGTAGGGCGCTTCAAGCTCTATATTTCGCAGTGATGGGGTGCGGAATCTAAAGTTTTCAGCCGCATTGCCAGTCACGGCCCCACGTCCTAAGTCGAGCGGTGCCGCTGGGCCACGACCGGTACCTACCTGAGGTGCCGCTATATTGTGAAAGTCAAAATCGGTTTGCAAACCACCACTATGACACCCGCCACAGCCAGCCGGGCCGTAGAATAATAGCGCGCCGCGTTTGGCATCTTTGGACATGGCGTTATTGTCGCCCGCCAAATAGCGGTCAAACGGCGAATCCAGCGCGGTAAACTCGTCAATCATAAATGCCCCCAATGCCTCGGAAATATCAACGATGTCTAAGTCTTTTTCTGGCGTATCAGGAAAGGCATCTGCCAACAACTGGTCGTATCCGGCATGGTTGGTGACCCTAGCGGTGACCAAAGGCCAGATTTCATCAAACTGGTCATTAGTCAGTTCGCTCATTTCATTTGGCTGGCCAAATACATCTAGCTGGCCTGGAAAGCCGCGCATTTCGTCATCAGGTGATAAAGGAATAATCGAAAATGCAGCCAGTGCACTGGTGAAATTTTGCGGTGTCGCATCACCTGCTGGCGAGAAATAACCTTCTGCTGGGGTTCCGCCTAAGCGGCCATCCCAAAACATGGTTGTCCAATCTGCGACCCCTCTATTCCACAGACTCAAGGTGTTGCGAGGCAAAAATTTGAAGAACTCATCGCCGTTTTGACGCCGATGTGGTCCCAAACCTGTCGCACCCTGTCCCCGTGATTGGCTTTGCGCATCAGCAGATCCCAGAATTGGGCTGTGACAGGTTGAGCAAGAAATATTGCGGCGCCCAGAAACCTCTTTTTCAAAAAACAGGTTTCGTCCCAGCTTAACCAATGCCGGATTTTGGGCGGCAGGTAATCAACAGCAGATGCTTTAGCTTCCACGGTGGTGGCTGCCAGCGCTGCGATACAAAATGCAACACGGGTTGGTGTTTTCTTGATAGTTTTTAACACGATTGGTCTCTCCATTATTATTAATATTAATTGAATAGTTTTGCAGGCGGCATGTTTTCGGTCTTTTGGTAAAAGTATGATAAAAATAGTTCTGATGATATAGAAAAATATACCATCATTAAAATTACCAAAGACACGGTACAAACGCACCATGGTTAAAAACCTGATGTGAAATAAAATAATTTCATCAGTTTGCAAATAAAATTCAATTATTTCGATTGTTAGTTTTTAACAGGAAGTGTTGTAGGTTTTATATCGTCTATTGAGGGAGGAGACTGAAGGGGGTAGGAGGCTGACTCCTACCCATGGTAATTCTTATGTAACTTTTACAATTGATTAAATCGTACAACATTACTGCCATCAATGTGATTGCTGGCAGTATGGTTATGTTCGCTATCAACCTGACGCTGATGCCCGAGGTAGTCGGCTTTATAGCCGATCACTTCATTTTTCCAGTGTTCGTTGGCATGATATTGGTTGATATCATTGGGCATTAGATCAATGTTGATACGTTGATTCACTAGGTGATGTGACCTTGCAAAGTCAAAATCGCTTTGCGAGATATCGCTAGCACGAATATCAAGGCAAGGGTCATCGTTAACGTTGTTGCTATCATTGCAGCCCGTTTGGTTAAGCCGATAGTTAAGGGCATAGTCAAACAGCTTGTTAAACCCCACCGCGATACACGCAATGAGTACCACAGTTACAATATCCACTTGACCCCCTTTTTACCTTTGTTCACTTGATACTGTGAGTAACCTACCGTCAGCGCAAAACCCAAAGTGACGATGGCTGTGGTGACATTCACCCCGACAATGCCACTTTGATACAGTGGTTTGAGGTAATGCGTATCCCACAACAGCCTTTCGGCATAACGTAGTAGTTGCAATTGACCGAGCACAAAAAACTGCAACAAGATCATTCTGGCGATAAATTGATAATTGACTCTAAGCACCTGATGAATCTTGTAGATGGCATAGACCCCCAACGCGTAAAAACAAGCAAAACCCAGATACCAAGCCAGTAGTTTCAGCTTTTGTAAAGCAGGGTCGGTGATGGCCAATAACATCGGTGCGTATTGATGCATAATGCCGCCAAAAAGAACTGAAACGGTTATGGCAATTA
>JBLGCB010000596.1:0-3057 GCA_047617105.1 Phenylobacterium sp.
AATCCACTCGAGCGTGAAAAAATCATCGCACATACCAGACATATCGCGTCTCAGCTATTTCAACTATCTCAAACACAACAGCTTGAAGCGACCGCAATAGCTAAAAAAGCCGCTAAAACCCCGCAAACCGTCAAAATTCAGTCTGTAGATATCAAAGCCGTGCAGGCTCAGTTGAGTCCACAATCGTTGATTTTATATTTTGATACCGGGTCATCACAAAGTCATTTGTGGGCAGTGTCGCACAGCGATATTGAACTGTATCGTTTGCCTGCTGACCAGATATTGTCTGAGCAGGTTTCAGCAGTATTAGCCCTAGTGAATGGGCCTCCTGTTGTCGGCGCGGCCAAGCGAAGGAAAAAACAAACCGTAGCCATGGCCCTTGTGGCCGATGCATTGTTTGCCAATACTGATATCCACTGGCAGCATTTTAAACAGCTTATCGTTATCCCGGATGGCCCCCTTCATTACTTACCCTTGTCTCTGTTGACCTTACCAGGACAAAGCCGCGCCCTTGTTGAAGATAAACCGGTGACTTATGCCCCTTCTTTGGCGGTATGGCAGCAGTTATCCAATCGCGTTGACAACCATCAGCAGGATAAGATTTTGTTGGTGGCCAATCCGGCGATGGTAAAGGTCGAGGGTAATAAAGGCAGTGATAGCGTCGCCAGTTTACGGGCTGGTTTTGAGGCGAGTGAGTTGCCATACACCAAAAAAGAAGCCGATTCGGTGATGGCCATTGCAGGGCAAAAAGTGTCTTTACTGAGCCGTGAAAATGCCAGTAAAGAACAATTACTGGCACAGGAATTAACCGATTATCAAATTCTTCACTTTGCTACCCATGGCTTATCCAACAGTGACGTTTCGTCTTTAGGCGGACTTGTTCTTTCCAATAGTGCATCCGCGAACAACCTTTTATTGGTGCCTGAAATTAGCAATCTGAATATTAACGCCGAGTTGGTGGTATTGAGCGGCTGTAAAACGGCGGTGGGAAAATTGATTGATGGAGAAGGTTTACAGGGACTTAGCAGGGCTTTTTTTGAAGCGGGTGGCAAAAGAGTGATTGGCAGTCTTTGGTCGGTACAGGATGATGCGACAGCAACGCTGATGGGGGCATTTTATCGTTTATTGTTGGTCGATAAAAAACCGCCAGCCGAGGCATTGCGGTTGGCCAAGTTGGCAGTTAAAAACCATCAGCGCAATGCCTTCTCTGGCCATCAACAACAGCCCTGGCAAGATCCATTTTACTGGGCTGGATTTGTTTTACAGGGCTCACAGGGGGCTTGGATTGACTAACATGACAGAGGCACAAGCCGCCGCAGCGCTGGTGAGCCGAATACTTAATGGCGAACCACAAGCCGAGCAAGAGATGGTTGAACGTTACAACCGTGGTTTATTGTTTATGTTGCGCCATCGTGCGCAAAACACCGCGCTTGCTGATGATTTGGTGCAGGAAACTTGGCGAATTGTGTTTGAAAAGGTTCGTGCCGGTGATGTTAGAGAACCGACCAAACTATCGGCATTTATTGTTCAGACAGGCAAAAACCAGCTGCTGATGACTTATCGTAAAAGCGAGTATACCAAAACCACCACAGCAGTGGATTTAACCACTATGGCAGACTCTGCCAGTCAGCCGCAGGTGATTATAGAACGGCATAATTTGTGTTTGATGGTCAGAAAGCTGGTCGGAGAGTTAAAAACCAGCAGAGACCGCGAAGTGCTGATGCGTTTTTATATTAAAGAAGAAATCAAACAGAGTATTTGCCAAGACCTTGAACTCAGTGAAAATAGCTTTGACCGGGTATTATGCCGAGCTAGGCAACGTTTTAAACAGCTTTGGGATGAGTATATTGGCGGCCCGTGATGATGGTATTGATAAGATGATTGTAACTGTTCAGCGTGCTTAGATTTCGCTTCAGAACAAGGCATTTTCGCACGGAAAATAGGCGCATATAGGTCATATGTAACTGTTTGAGTACGAAAATAACGCCGTTATGGTGTGAAAGGTGAGTGCGCTGAATAGTTACAGATGGTTAAGGGTAAAACACGATAGAGGCTTTATATGCAAGCGGCCAAAAATGAATTAGGTGAACAAGAGCAGTTGATTGAGAAATATGTGCTCAATCAATTGAGTGAACAAGAAGCGACTGAATTTGAAGCATTTTTCTTGTCAAATCAACAATGCCTCGACCAGCTAGAACTCACTGAAAAGTTATATCAGGGGTTTGGCTTGATGGGCGATTTGCCTGCGCATCAGTCACAGGCAAACAAACAGGCTGCTAACGATAATAGTTGGTGGCAGCGCCAAGTGCCTGCCTGGTCTTTGGCGGTGATGTTACTGCTGACGGTGGTTCCGACCGGATATTTATATCAACAGAATCAGCAGCTCAATACGCCTGCGGGCAATATCGCGATGGTGAATATTGCAATGTCACAGTTGCGCGGACAAGAGACACCAGCCATCAAGATTCACGGCGGTGATAAACGGGTGATATTATCCGCTTATATTGATAGCCAAATTCACAGCAGTGTCTACGCGGCTTATGGTTTTGAGTTAAGAGATCAGCGTAGCGGGGCGATTATTTGGCAGGTGTTGGATTTGCAACTGGGTGATGATGGCATGTTGTTTATTGACCTTGGTCATGATTACTTAAAGGCGGGGAGATATGGGTTTGCTGTGTTTGGGGTTTTATCTGGGGGTGAGAAAGAATTGCTTAGGGATGGGGGGATTGTGAAGGGGTAAGACTATTTTTTGTTAATTTTAACCGGTAATTAAAAAGAGGTTGTTATGGCTACACATTTCAAGATTAATATACATGAAAACAATGGCAATATGCCTAGGGAGTTCTTAAATGATGACAACAGATGATATTATGGATTGTCTCGCTGATAAAAAGCTTGAAATAACCTATGGTGAATGGAAGGAACATATTTTTGTTATTAATTCAGAAACAAATAATGGAGGAGGAAAGGATGTTGGTATTTCTTTTAAAGATAACAAAATCCCTCAAGATGGGCCTATCCCCAGAGACAAAGCGGTTAACTCTACCGTCAGAGATT
>JBLGCB010000597.1:0-3048 GCA_047617105.1 Phenylobacterium sp.
CAGATGATGCCGATGATTTTGATGAGGATGAAATGGGCTGTTTTGGCTTTACTGCCACGGGGCCGAATCGTTATGTGCTGACAGAGTTCACCGGCGAGCACTTGTCTATTGCTGAGATTGTTGGCAGTGGTGGCATTAATATCCCTAGAGAGGCCAAAGCCAAAGTGTTGGAAAGTATCTCGGCGATTGCCCCATTGCTTAATATACAGTCTGATATCGCGGGTATTGAGCAAGTGGATACAGCAATAGAACAGGTGGAACCTGATCAGACTTTATATATCAATATTCAGCCCTCGGGTCAGGGTTTGCAAATGGAATGTCATGTCCAACCTTTTGGTGAGTTTGGTCCTATGTTACCACCTGGTACTGGTAATTCTATGGTGGTGACGCAAATAGAAAATAAACGAGTGATGACCAATCGCTTGTTAGATGTTGAGCGTAAACACCTTGATTTGCTCGTGGCCCATTGCCCGTTGTTTGGTTATATGGTTGATCATCTTTTGGTGCTTGATGACCTTGAAGACGCGCTCAATAGCCTTGAACAGTTAGAAGCTTTACATCACAGTGAAGAACAGCCATCACTGGTGTTGTTGTGGCCCTTGGGTAAAGAATTAAAGTTAACCAAAACGGTGAGTCAGCAGCAAATGAGTGTCACTGTTGGCAAGCAAAAAGACTGGTTTAGTATCGAAGGCGAGTTGAGTATTGGCGATGATGAAGTGATGGATTTAAAAAATCTGTTAACCCTAATGGAGGCTAGCCCCGGACGCTTTGTGCGCCTTGAAGACAATCGTTTTATCGCCTTGACCGACCAACTCAGGCAGCAACTGAGAGATATTGCAGCGACTGCATTTAATGGCCAGTTTCACGCTCTGGCGGTCCCTTTGATTGACGAGGCGACCAATGGAATGCAAGTGAAATCTAATCAGGCTTGGCAACAGCAGTTGCAAAAACTCAAACAATCTTTTGCCATCACCCCGCAATTGCCCACGACTTTAGAAGCAGATTTACGCGATTATCAACATGATGGCTTTGATTGGGCTTATCGTTTGTCTCATTGGGGCGCAGGTGCTTGTCTGGCCGACGATATGGGTTTGGGTAAAACCATACAGGCACTGGCGGTGATATTAGCGCGTGCGGCACAGGGACCGACGTTGGTATTAGCACCGACTTCGGTGTGTTTTAACTGGCAAGATGAAGCACACCGTTTTGCACCAACATTAAAGGTGAAAATGTTTGGCATGAGCAGTAAAACAGAGCGCCAACAGATGCTTGATGATGCTCAGCCTTTTGAATTGATTGTCTGTAGTTATGGTTTGTTGCAGACCCAAGGAGAGTCTTTGACCAACGTTAAGTGGCATACCATCGTTGCTGATGAAGCCCAGGCGATTAAAAACCCACAAGCCAAACGGTCCCAGGTGGCCATGACCCTTGAAGGTGATTTTAAGATGATCACTACTGGTACGCCGATTGAAAATAACCTGACAGAATTATGGAGTTTATTTCGTTTTATCAACCCTGGTTTGTTAGGCTCCAAACAGCAGTTCCAGCAACGATTTGTCAATACCATTGAAAATGCCGATAAAGATGAAGGGTTACGTAAAGAAGCCAGCCAAGCGCTGCGACGAATGATTAGCCCGTTTATCTTACGACGCTTAAAACGTGATGTATTAACCGAATTGCCTTCGCGCACCGAAATCAATTTACATGTTGAATTGAGTAAAGAAGAAACCACTTTTTATGAAGCGTTACGTCAGCAGGCGGTGGAAAAATTGCTTAAATCTGATGATAAGCCGGGCCAAAAGCGGATTAAGATTTTGGCAGAAATTATGCGTTTACGTCGAGCTTGTTGTCATCCTGAACTGGTGGCGCCAGACTGCGGCATTGAAGGCTCTAAACTCAAGGTATTTGATGATTTGGTTGATGAGTTGATGCAAGGTGGCCATAAGGCGCTGGTATTCAGCCAGTTTGTTGGTCATCTTGATATTCTCAGGAAGCATCTCATTGAAAAAGGCGTCAGCTTTCAATACCTCGATGGCAGCACCACGCCAGCGAAGCGTAAGCAGGCTGTGAATGCTTTTCAACGTGGGGAAGGGGACTTATTCCTCATTAGCCTTAAGGCTGGTGGTGCGGGCCTGAACCTCACTGCTGCTGATTATGTGATTCATATGGACCCGTGGTGGAACCCGGCGGTAGAAGATCAGGCATCAGACCGTGCCCATCGTATGGGCCAAACCCGCCCGGTCACGATCTATCGGTTGATCACCCAACATACCATCGAAGACAAGATTGTCGCGTTACATCAGCAAAAACGTGATTTGGCCAATAGCCTGTTAGAAGGCACCGACAGTGCGGGTAATTTGTCGCTGAATGATATGATGAATTTATTGAATGAAACGGGGTAAGTAAATAACGCCGTTATAGTGGATAAGATGAGTGCGCTGAACAGTTATTTAAATAATTGTTAATAATCAAACGGGTACTCTTTACATTTGCAATGGCTTACAGCATAATGCGCTACCGATTACCTATGAGTCAGTAACCAGGAACAAATGATAGGGAATTGGGGACCTGATGATAGTGGCAGCTAAGATACCGCTGTTTGGTCACCGCTTTTATCGTGGTCGATATTTCCATGCGCATAGGAGACATTTTATAAAGTAGCGAATAACCCGTCACCTTGCCTTTATCAGTCATAAAACCTGAGTAAAAACTTAAAAAATAAACCCTTTAAATTCAGTGATATAACTTCTTCGTAACCCTTCGTAACCGCCAAAATCAAGTTATCGTAACCGTTCGTTTCCCATCGGAAGTTCATTTTAAACTCAAAAAAATTAGTATTAAAGCCATCAACGACGGCCCATCACTGTTAGCGATAATCAACAATGTCAAGGCAGTTGCTCAAGGAATGAACGGTAACTGCCTCAATGACATTTTGCCTTTTCTTTAGGAATTAGGTTTGGTATTAGGTTTTGTTAATATCAAGATTTCAAATAATAAGAGTATTAACATATGCAACAATTAGAAGCCCCTTCCGCTAAGGTTCAAGTT